>DBWG01000007.1:5450-7015 GCA_002308635.1 Ruminococcaceae bacterium UBA1244
AATGAATACTGAAAACTGAAGACTGAAAAATTAATAATATTATTCTTTTTTCTTTATTCTTAAAAAAAGGGCGTTTCAAAATATGAAAGCAAAAATAATAACACTTGGGTGCAAGGTCAATCAGTTTGAGTCACAGGCGATGATGAAAGCTCTCTCTGAAAAAGGCTGTCAGATAGTCGGAGATGACGACCCCGCCGACATTTCCGTAATAAATTCCTGCGCAGTTACAAAGGTCAGCGAAACTAAAGCGATAAAACTCATTCACCGCCTGAGAAGAGAAAATCCCGAAGGTATAATTATCCTGACCGGCTGCATGGCTCAGGCATTTCCGGAAAAAAGCGGAGAACTTTCCGAAGTAGATATCATCTTGGGCAACAAAAAGCGCAGTGAGCTTGTTCCCATGATAGAAAAATATCTTTCCGAAAAAAAGAGGTTCACTCTTGTTGAGGACTACCACAAAATAGATGAATACGAGACACTTTTTGTCGATGACTTTCTCAACCGCACAAGGGCTTTTCTCAAAATAGAAGACGGCTGCAACCGTTTCTGCTCCTACTGTATAATCCCGTATGCAAGAGGAAGAGTAAGGTCGTGCAGTCTTGAATACATCCGTGACGAGGTAAAAGCGTTTGCAAAAAACGGCTATAAAGAAGTCGTACTTATAGGTATAAATCTTTCCTCGTTCGGCAGCGACAACGGGCTGACATTTGCAGACGCAGTAAAAACTGCCTGCGAAAGTTCAGATATGCGCATACGTCTCGGTTCTCTTGAACCTGAATCTATGGATCCCGATACGCTCAGACTTTTTGCACAGTACAAAAATTTCTGTCCGCAGTTTCATTTGTCGCTCCAGAGCGGGTGTGACGAAACTTTAAAGCGCATGAACCGCCACTATACTTCATCTGAATATGCACAGATAGTAAAAAACATCCGCAGTATTTTTGAAAACCCGTCGATCACAACGGATGTCATGGTCGGATTTGCCGGCGAGACGGAAGAAGAATTCACAAAGTCAATGAAGTTTGTTGAAGATACAGGCTTTGCAAAGGTGCATATTTTCCCGTATTCCCGCAGACCCGGAACAGCCGCAGACAGGGCGCAGGGACATCTTGACCCGTCAATAAAAAAAGACCGTGCCGCAAGGATGGCTGCTGCTGCAAAAAAGACTACCAAAGCTTTCCTCAGTTCACAGCTCGGAAGAGTCGAAAAGGTACTTATCGAAACGAGGAACAAGGACGGCTATTATGAAGGCTACACTCCGAACTATACTCCGGTCTTTGTAAAAGCCGAAAACGACAGGGTAGGGGAGATAGTTGATGTCAGGCTCATCTCCGTTGAAGGAGATCACTGCATCGGCGTTATAAACGAATAAAAAAACAAGCTGCCGTATTTCTGCGGCAGCTTTTTGGTGTTTGTCAGACCCTTTCGGGAGCGGGATAGTTTACTCCGAAGGTTTCAACTGTAACGCTCTTCATGACCTGAGGATCAAGGGGCTTGTCGCCGAAGTCGGTGTCGCACTCTGCGATCTCGTTGACGACTTCCATTCCCTCGATGACCTTTCCGAA
>DBWG01000007.1:7058-22159 GCA_002308635.1 Ruminococcaceae bacterium UBA1244
ATAAAGAACTGTGAGCCTGCGGAATCGGGATTCATAGCCCTTGCCATTGAAAGAACGCCGGGGGTGTGTTTCAGGTCATTCCTGAAACCGTTCTGTGAAAATTCGCCCTTGATGTGATATCCGGGACCGCCTCTTCCTGTTCCGTCCGGGCATCCGCCCTGTAGCATGAAATTATAGATAACTCTGTGGAACGTAAGACCGTTATAATAACCGGAATTTATAAGGGTGATGAAATTGTTGACGGTGTTCGGAGCGATTTCGGGATAAAGCTCGGCTTTGATAATACTGCCGTTTTCCATCTCAATAGTAACGATAGGATTCTGTGCCATAGTATCGACCTTTCTTTTGTTGTTTTCTTATATTGTACATTAACTGACGGAAATAATCAAGGGCAAAGAAGCAAAACTTTTCTGTTGTCAAAGAATAATGCAGATAAGTCCATTGCAGCCGTTGTTGATTATCTTTTCGATAGTTTCTTTAAGCTTCTTTCTTGCGTCCGCAGGCATACGATAGAGCTTGTTCTGGAGTCCCTCGTTAACAAGCTCATGCAGGGACTTTCCGAAGATATTGGACTGCCATATCTTTGACGGTTCGGATTCAAATTCCCTGAGAAGATAGCCCACAAGTTCCTCGGACTGCTGTTCGGAACCGACGATAGGCGTTATCTCGGTCTTGATAGTTGTTTTCATCATGTGGATTGACGGCGCATTTGCCCTGAGACGAACTCCGTATCTTCCGCCCTGTTTTATGATCTCCGGCTCTTCAAGAGTCAGCTCGTCCATAGTCGGCATGACGATCCCATAGCCGCTTTCGTTTACATCATCATAAGCCTGCTGGAGTCTTTCGTATTTTTTCTTGACCGCAGACAGCTCCGTCATAACGTCTAAAAGCCCGCCTTCATCGGATATATCAAAGCCGGTTTTCTCTCCGAGTACCTTATAGAACAGCGACGGGTCAATATTCACTCTCATTCTTGCACGTCCTGAACCTAAATCGACAGAGCTTGTTTCGGCTTTTACAACATATTCACATTCTGATATTTTTTCTGCAATATCGCTGACCTCTCTTATTTTTTCCGCACCCTGAGCGCTCTCCTGTATTACAGAGAACAGTGAGCTTCTGAGCCAGTGTTCCTTTTCGAGTGCTGACACCCATTTTGGCATATCGACTTTTATCTCTTTTACCGGAAATTCAAACAGCACTCTCGCAAGTATGCGTTTTATCTTGTGTTCGTCAAGCTCCATACAGCTTACAGGTTCAACGGGCACACCGTATTTTATACTCATTTCTCCTGCAAGCCGCAGGGTATCCTGTGAATGGGGTTCGACTGAGTTGAGAAGGACAATAAACGGTTTGTTTATACTTTTGAGTTCATTGATAACTCTTTCTTCGGCTTCTTCGTATTCATTTCTGGGAATGTCGCTTATGCTGCCGTCGGTCGTAATGACGAGCCCGATGGTCGAATGATCGGTTATTACCTTTTTTGTTCCTATTTCCGCTGCCATATCAAAGGGGATAGCTTCATCAAACCAGGGCGTTTTGACCATTCGAGGAGCTTCGTCCTCTATGTAGCCCAAAGCGCTGGGTACGATATATCCCACACAGTCGATCATCCTAACACGAAAGCTTGCGTTTCCTTCGAGCATCACCTCAACAGCTTTTTCGGGAATGAATTTCGGTTCGGTCGTCATAATGGTTTTTCCCGCAGCAGACTGCGGCAGCTCATCATTTGCCCGTTCACGCTGATCTTCGCTTCTGATGTTCGGTATGACAAGGGAGTCCATGAACTTCTTGATAAATGTTGACTTGCCCGTTCTGACAGGTCCGACTATGCCGAGATAAATATCACCGCCCGTCCGCTGAGATATGTCCTTATAGATGTTTATTTCTTCCATATCGGTTCTCTCCTTTTTATTGCATTGGTATGAGGATCATCCCTCTTGCGGCAACGGTGTCTTCGGTCATATTGTTTTCAAGTCTGACAGCTTCGGCAGATGTGCAGTATGCACAGGCAATGTCCCAAAGGCTTTCTCCTTCGTCTGCATAGTAAAGAGTGAGTGCCGCAGCATTGTCCTTTCCTCTCGGTCTGTCCTCGCTGTATTCGGCTGATGTGATGCCGCAAACGTTTACGGTATCATAAACAGACCCGCAGAGATGGATGTCGGCTTTTATCTCGATGCTGTTGTCTCCTGTTATCCTGAACGACAGCCCGGATACCTTTACTTCTGCCCGTATATTTCCGCCGCTGATGTTCATATCGGGAGAATAGTTTATATCGAGCGGACGTTCGATATAAAACGGCGTTCCGTCCGGATCAAGCGCAAAGATACTGCACACAGCCTTTCCCTTTACTGCGATCTTTTCGTTTTCGATCAGGACCATACTGCTCACATTATCGCACCAGAGGTCAACTATCTGTGAAATGCTGTTGTCTCCTGTGCTGACCTCTCCCGCAGCGGAAAAATCCTCGTCTATCCTTTCGGAAAGCCTCGAAAACTGATATTGCTTTGTTTTCAGCGAAAGCTCATATTCAGTGGAATATGCGTCGGTCGTGATCTCTATTTCCGAATCTTCATACGCTGTTACAGAAGCACATATTTTTGCATCAAGGTTTACGAGGGTACTGTTCTCGTCAAATTCGGATTTCAGCGACACATCACAGTTCATTACCTCAAGCACGACTTCGTTTATTGTTTTTTCATCCACACCGCCTGCATCAAGCACCTGAGTGAATGGGATATTGAAGGTCATCGTATCCTGAGCGCCGCTTTCAAGGTCGGTGATATAGAGTATCCTCAGCACCGCTTCGCCGTTCAGCATCAGCTTGTCGGTGAGTGCCTTTATGCTTTCCGTTCTGACAGAAAGCTCGCTTCTGAGTATGCTTTCCGGAAAGCCCTTTCCCTGACCGATATCGAGGACCTCTGTTATAGAGAACTGCTGCTGTGAAGAAGCACACAGGCGGCTTATTTTTATGGTCTGTTTTTTCTGTTCGATATCATCGCCATCAATGTCGCTGAAATATTCCTGCTCTGTTCTTGACCTGACCGCCACGCACACTGAAAAAGCCCCGTGGATATCGACTCTTCTCGGACTGACCGCACGGCAGTTGATGTATTCTGTTTTCAGCCTGACAGATGCCGTCGGATCAACAGCCGTTTTAAGCCCGAAGCTGCACGAAAAGGGGACAGAGTGTTCACAAAGCCTTATTGCACGTTTCTTTGAGTCAAGATAATAAAGACTGACAAGCGCACTGCCGTCAACTTCGAGCATATCTCCGGAAATATTCCTGCCGGTGACACTTGGACAGACTCTGCATTTTAATATTCTCTCGATATCCGGACAATAATCCGGAAGGCTCAGATCCAGATCTATCGGCTGTTCCTTTGTACCTTCAAACACCGTTTCACAGACCGAGCAGTTTTCTCTTTTAAGCTGATATTCCATACCCTGATCCTCTCCCATTGTTTTTTCAATGAATTTATATGCACATGATAAAGGCAATATTACCCAAAGGAAAAACCGGCTTTAAAAAAATGAATTAATAAAAATTTAACAAAATGTTTACAATTGTGTTGACAAGTATAGAAATTGGTGATATAATGAGGAAAATTTTCATTATGGAGGAGATTATCTATGAAACTCAAAAATATCATTACAACATCTATCGTAACAGCTGCTGCAATAACCATCACAGCAGCACCGGTCAGTGCAGCAGGACTTGGTCACTCCGTAAACGGCGTGCGTTTTACTGTTAAAGACGGAGAGGACGTTGTTTCTGTCGTTCATTTTGATAAATTGGGACGTGAAAGCGACTTCGATGTTACAGCTCATATACAGGAGGGATTTCTGCCCGAAGGCGATTATTATTTCTCTGTCGAAAAAGACCCCGATGCTAAAATTAGACGCCAGTTTGAGGATGCAGTAAGCAGATCAATGTATTATCTCGATGATTATGATATTGTAGACATCAAATTCTTCGACTCTGACAACAACTCGATCTATACCGATGCAGCGGTTTACTTTACAAAGACAGATCCGATATATTTCAACTGTGCGTTTATTTATGCCTGCGGAGAATTCAGCAGACTTGATTATGCTTACTGCGGAAACGGTATCTCGATCAAACCTGCAACTCCTGAAAAGGTCGTTGTTGCAAGATTGTTCACTAAGCATAATATTGACAAAACAAATACCACCACTCAGGTCAGCAAGATATTCGACGACATCATTATCAGAGACGGAAACACCGACAAGGAAATAGTTTCAAACGACGGTGATGGCGATGGTAAAATTGTCGATACAACAGGCAAAACAGAAAGTTCAACGACAGATGACTGGACTCAGGCATCCGGCATAACTGATGAAGGTCCAGATGAGGAACTTGAATATGAGGAAAATTTACAAAGCGGTACCGATGCCGCACCGGAGATAAGCGTTGTTGACAAGCTTACTCCCGGAGGAAAGGATGTTGCAACAGGTGATACCGGCACAGTGGCGGCGGTAGTATCTGTCGTAGGAGCGGCTGCACTGTTCACGGTGTTTGCTGCTTCAAAGATGAAAAAGGACGAAGAATAATATAACGGGGATGCTGTCAGAGGCAGCATCCCTTTTGTTTTGCAAAAAGCTCAGCTGCGCTCTTGACAATGTTTGTGTATATGGTAAAATTATAGAAAAGACTGCAAAGGAGCGGATATTATGGGATTCTACGATTATTCAGTGCCGGACACAAAGGGCGGAGAGCTTTCAATGAAAAGCTTTGAAGGCAAAGTCGTTATTGTTGTAAATACGGCGACAGGCTGCGGTTTTACGCCGCACTATAAACCTCTTGAAGCTATGTACGAAAAATTCCACGACAAGGGACTTGAAATAATAGACATTCCCTGTAACCAGTTTGCGGGACAGGCTCCCGGAACTGACGAAGAGATACACCAATTTTGTACCCTGAAATATAACACACAGTTCCCGCAGATGAAGAAGTCTGATGTCAACGGTGAAAATGCACTTCCTCTCTATGCTTTTCTGAAGGAACAGCAGGGTTTCAAGGGCTTCGGCAAGGGATTAAAAGCTTTTGCTATGGATAAGATGGCAAAAAAAGCGGACAAAGATTACAAAAACAATCCCGACATAAAATGGAACTTCACGAAATTCGTGATTGACCGCAGCGGCAATGTTGCTGCACGGTTTGAGCCGACAGAAGATATGAAGGAGCTTGAAAAGCTTGTAGAAAGCCTTCTCTGATAAAAAATACCCGTACCTGATCGGTGCGGGTATTTTTATAGCTGCGGTTAAATACTCAGGCGTTCTCTTAAAAGAAGCAGCAGCTTTTTTTCTCTCCGAGAGACCTGCACCTGCGTCATTCCGAGAAGCTGTGCGGTACGGCTCTGAGTCAGGCATTTATAAAACCTTAGCTCAATAAGCTTTCTGTCCCTTTCGTCCAGTCTGCCGATCTCTGTTTTAAGAGCAAGGTGTTCGGTGATCTCTTCATCGGGAGCTGCGACAGGGATATCGGTCTGTGAGCCGCTGTCATCACCGTAAGATGTGAGTGAGACCGGCTGTTGCAATGCGTTCAGGGCTTCAACTGCCTGTTCATTTGAAAGCCCCAGCCTTTCGGCAAGCTCGGAAACAGTAGGCTCTCGTCCTTTTTCAGCTTCAAGCTCCTGAGCGGTCCTTCCGGCCTTTACGGAAAGCTCTTTCAGTCCCCGTGAAATTTTTACTGCTCCGCCGTCACGGAACAGGCGTTTTATCTCTCCGAGTATCACCGGAACAGCATAGGTCGAAAAACGGTTTCCGAGGCTTGTGTCAAATTTTTCCGCAGCCTTTACAAGTCCGACGCAGCCTGCCTGAAAAAGGTCGTCATATTCAATGCCCCTGCCCCTGAAACGTTTTGCGCAGGCATGGACGAGCCCTAAGTTTTCTTCGACAGAAACGCCGTTTTCAGCCATTTCCAAACCTCCGGCTCAGGTTCTTTTTCAGTGTTACGGTCGTACCCTTTCCGACACGGGAATGTACATTAAGGCTGTCGGTAAAGCTCTGCATCACTGCAAAGCCGAGACCGGCTCTTTCTTCTGACGGCGCTGTTGTGAAGAGAGGTTCCATTGCCTTATGGATGTCCTCGATGCCGCAGCCCTTATCCCTGACCTTTATTATCACCGTATTGTCAGCAGTGATCTTTACGTTTACGATTATCTTTCCGATAGTATCCCTGTATGCGTGGACGATACAGTTTGTGACAGCTTCGGAAACAGCCGTCCGGATATCGTTCAGTTCACCGATAGTCGGATCAAGCTGAGCGATAAAAGCAGCAACTGATGACCTTGCAAAGCCTTCGTTTGAAGAACGGCTCTCAAAGCTAAGCTCCATTTCATTAAGTACATTCATAAACTTCACCCTGCCTTTCAAAAATATCCAGTGCCCCAAGCCCTGAAAGTATCATTATCCTTTCGAGGTCATGCGGAACATTCACCACTCTCAGCACACCGCCGTAAAGCAGCATCATACGGTATCTGCCCATAATAAGACCTATTCCGGAACTGTCCATAAAGCTGATACCTGAAAAGTCGAGGCGCAGCTCTGCCGGTTTTTTCTGCTGGATAAGCGCGTCAATTTCCATTCTTGCGTTTTTTGCGCTGTGGTGATCTATCTCTCCGATCAGCTCCGCCGTCATTATACTTCCGTCAAAATATATTTTGCTGTTCATGGCCGTTCACCCTCCCGACTATTATTCTATCACCGCTTTCCTGCGGAATTTGTCACATCGTATATCCTGCACACCAAAACCGGATATACGGCAGGCAGTTATTTTGGGAAGAAATACAGTAATGATTCTTGACAGTTTATTGAAGATCAGGATATAATTGTATATGGAATGCAACCCAAAATAATAGCAGCAAAACTGCGGAGTGTGGAGTTAAATTGAAAATTAATGTATAATTTGCGGTCACGCACAGACCAGCGTCCACACATTTAATGCGCTTATTAAGTTGGATTGCTATAAAGAAGGGAATGATTTTTTGGATACTATAAAAGTCAATGACAGAGAATACAATATCGTCAGGCTGCTCGGAAAGGGTAAAGGCGGTTATTCTTATCTTGCAGAGCTTGACGGCAAATATCTTGTCGTGAAGCAGATACATCACGAGCCGTGCAGCTATTATACCTTCGGCAACAAGATCGAAGCCGAAAAAAACGATTATATCCGGCTCGGCAGTGCAGGGATAAGGATCCCTGAGATGCTTGATATCGACACAGAAAACGAAAGGATAGTAAAAGAATTCATTGACGGAAAAACGATATTTGATATGGTCGCCGCAGGAGAGGACGTTTCGGAATATATACCGCAGGTGAGAGAGATGGCATCTCTTGCGCAGGCTGCGGGATTGAACATAGACTATTTCCCGACAAATTTTATTCCTCAGAACGGCGAATTATTCTATGTCGATTATGAGTGCAACAACTACATGGAGGAGTGGAACTTTGAAAACTGGGGCATAAAATACTGGTCAAGAACCCCTGAGTTTGAAAAGTACCTTCAGCAAATGAAGTGATATCACAAACAAAAAGACGTGCAAAAAAACTGCACGTCTTTTTTGCTGCTTAAAAAGGGCAAAAAAAGCCGCCTGCAAAGCAGACGGCTAAAAAATTATTGGTTTTTTAAATCAGCTTTTGGAATTATTCCTTAGAAGCAGCCTTCTTAGTCATAACTACAGCAGCGCCGAGAGAAGCGATAACAACAGCTACGAGAGCAACAGCAGAAGTTGTGTCACCGGTTGAAGGAGTTGTGGGCTCTTCGCTTGACTCAACAACAGGAGCGGGCTCTTCGCTTGACTCAACAACGGGCTCCTCGCTTGACTCAACAACAGGCTCCTCGCTGGATTCAACAACGGGCTCCTCGCTTGACTCAACAACGGGCTCTTCGCTTGACTCAACAGGATCGGGAGTTTCACCCTGAACCTTCTCATAGGTTACAGGCCAGAGCTTGTAAGCGTCAGAGTCGTCATCAGGAATGAGTTCAGGATCATAAGATCTTGTTGTGTCGAACTTGACCTTGATTGTAAGAGCTTCACCCTCAGTAGCCTCTACGCAGCAGTTTGTCTGGCTGTTTTCTGTACGGCCATAAGCTTCCTCATAGTCGCCCCAGCTTGATGTCCACTCGTGGTCAAAACGAACCTTGAACTGAACGCCTGAGAAACCTCTTGATACCGGGATACCGTCGCCGGGATCTGTTGTAGCATCAAGGATCATGTCAGCTGTAACGCTGGGGATAACGATTGTACCCTCATAAACGCCGTCGCCGTCTTCATCTGTCATCTCAACATCATCGTTGCCCCAGCCGTTGAAAGAACCTATGAGACCTACGAAGTGTGTCTTTACTTCAGCAGTATCCATAGCGCTAACGCTGACAGCAGAGATAGAAGCGACCATAGCAGCTGCAAGAGCAATACCAAGAATCTTTGACTTTTTCATTTTTAAAAATCCTCCTAAAAATCATTTGAAACACCATTTCATGTTTCTTAGGTGTATTATACTATGACCGAACAAAAAAATCAAGAGGTATTTATCAAATTCAGGTGCCAAAAATTACAAAAATGTCATAAAATATTATTGGAAACGCACAACAAATAGGGTGTAAGACCGTTTTTTTTAACGTATTCGCTGTATTGACCAAAAATTTGGAAATTTTAACGAATAAAAAATGTATTTCCTGTAATTATTTTTGGGAACAGGGATGTTTATTTTCGGTTTTTTATTTATATATTTCAATAATCTGTAACATTACAGAAAAAATTTATATTTATAGCACTAATAATACTGGGTTTTGATTTATGCAAATTGACATCACCGTTTTTTGCCGTACCGGTCAGGGTGTTTTTTGACAGCTATCTTTATAAAAGGAGCGTTCTTCTGTGCTGCAAAAAACGGCAGGTTCTGAGATGATTGCCTGCTGAAATGAGAATATTTGCAGGATTTTATATTTTTCCTGCAAAAAGTCTTGACGTACCCAAAAAAATGTATTATAATACCAATATAAGAAGAGGGGTGCTGACGGTAACAATCTGTCAGCACCTTTTCAGGTCATATAACAAAAATATCATAGTTATTCCGGTCAGTTGCGTTATGTGTTGTCAGATACAAAAAATATTTAATGTATACCGCAAAAAATAGCTGTTAATACGAAATTTGCATATTCTGGTTATTTTGTGTTTTTTGGTTGACCTTATGAAACAAAACTGATAGAATAATATTGTCAAAAAGAGAATATTTCCGGAAGGATGGGGTAAAAATGTACAGTGCAAGAATTTTCCTGAGGGATCTTACAAATGTAAAGCATTTTGTTGCGATGACTGCAAAATACGACAAGCTGAAAATCAACCTTATCTCTGATATTTATACCATCGACGCACATTCGCTCATCGGTATCGTCAGTCTTGACATCACAAACCCTATGACGCTTGAGCTTCCTGATGAAGAACCCACGCAGGAATTTCTTGATGATCTCGGACCTTTCCTTTATACAGAAACAGAAGAACAAAACTAAAGAGTATTTTGTGAGGCACGGTAGTTACCGTGCCGTTTTTATTGCGATTCGTCAAGCAGGAGACTCAGCTCCTCCCATTCCTCATACATCGAATCGAGGATGTTCTGAACCTTGTCAAGGCTTTCTGTCAGTTCGAGAGTCTTTTCATAGCTGCACGAATTTTCCGGATCGTTGAGGGCTTCGTTCAGTTCGTTAAGCTTTTCCTCCTGAGAAGCTATCTCAAGTTCAAGCTTTGTAAGTCTGGCTTTGTTTTTGCGGCGCTGGGCATCACGCTCTTTTTTATTGCGGAAATCCGCCTGTTTTTCGGAAACGCTTTCAGCGGGAACTGACCGGGTCTTTTTTTCCTGCTGTTCAAACGGACGGAACTTTGAAAGGAAGAATTCATAGTTTCCTTCAAATACCTTTATGCCGTCAGGCGTGAGATAAAATATCTTGTCGGCAATGCTGTTTATGAGATATCTGTCGTGTGACACTACAAGAAGCGTACCTTCATATTCACTGAGAGCGCCCTGCAGAGCTTCACATGAGTTTATGTCGAGATGGTTTGTCGGCTCGTCAAGCAGAAGAAAATTTGCCCGTGAGAGCATAAGCTCAGTCAGAAGCACCTTTGCACGTTCTCCGCCGCTGAGAGTTGAGAGCGGTTTGAAAACATCGTCGTTTTTGAAAAGCAGCCTTGCAAGTGTGCTGCGTATCTCCGTGTTCGTCATTGACGGGAAACTGTCGGATATCTCTTCAAAAACAGTTTTTCCGCTGTCCATGCCGGTCTGTATCTGATCGTAGTAGCCTTTTTTAACTCCGACACCGTATTTTATCCGTCCGCTCTGAGCTTTGTACTGACCGAGAAGCGTTTTTATAAGTGAGGTTTTTCCGCAGCCGTTAGGACCGAGAAGGAATATCTTTTCGCCCCTGTGTATCTCCATCGAAACATCCTTGAACAGAGGCTCTTCTCCGAAGCTGAGTGAAAGACCGCTCACTTCAAGAACATCCTCGCCGCTCTGCTCGTTGATGCCGAGCTTAAAGGTCATCGCTTCGGGAGCGTTTTCTGGCTTTTCAAGATCACTTTCAAGACGGTCTATTACCTTTTGTTTGCTTTCGGCAGTTTTGATATTTTTTTCCCTGTTCCAGCGGCGCTGCTGTTCTATGATGCCTTCAAGTCGGTTTATTTCCTTCATTGTATTGTCATAGACTCTCTGAGCCGCAAGACGGCGTTCGCTTCTCTGAGGAAGATAGGCGGAGTAGTTTCCTTTGTATGGTGTCATCTTTTTGTTTTCAAGCTCAAAGGTCCTGTTTGTGACCTTGTCCAGAAAGTATCTGTCATGGGAGATCACGATAAAGGCGCATTTTGAATCGGTCAGATACTCTTCCAGCCATTCCACTGCATGAGTGTCAAGATGGTTTGTCGGTTCGTCAAGCAGCAGGAGATTTGCTCCGCACAAAAGAAGTTTTGCAAGCTGGAGCTTTGCTCTCTGACCGCCGCTGAGGGAGCGTATCGGGAGATTCATCTTTTCGTCGTCAAATCCAAGCCCCAAAAGAGCCGACCTTGCCCTTGCACGGCAGGTGAGACCTTCACGGCGGTTGAATTCATCATTAAGAAAAGCCTGACGCTCAACAAGGCTGTTGATATCTCCGGCACCGGAAGCGATGCGGCTGCTTATTGTTTCAAGCTCACGTTCCATTTTTATCACATCGTCAAAGACGGAAAGCACCTCGCTGTATGCGGAAATATTGAGATTTCTGCATACGTGCTGTTCCATATAGCCGATACGGGTATTTTTGTTGACTACGATCTCGCCGCCGGTCGGTTCGTATTCTCCGGTGAGCAGCTTGAAGAGTGTGGTCTTACCGCAGCCGTTCACACCGATGAGACCTATTCTGTCATTATTCTGTATTTCAAAAAACATATTGTCAAACAGCTTTTGTTCGCCGAATTCCATAGAGAGCCTGTTTACAGTTATCATTGCCATATCTTTCACCGTCACATTATATTATGTAAGTATCATATCATAAACTTCAGAATAAATCAAACAATGAGTATTATTATTTGACTCAATTATAAAAAAATATATGTGCCATCAATTCGTTTTTGTTTGATTTAACAAAAACAAAGGCAAAAATTCAAACAAAATTTACCTATACTTTATTTGCAGATAGTAGTATAATAATTTTTGTAAAGAATTGGATGTGTTTTAGAAGGGGAAGTTCCCCTGAAAGGAGTACGTGTTCATGGATGTAATCGCAAAAAGACCCGAAAAGGTCATCTACCGTGACGGCGATAATGCCGTAAAGGTTTTTTCAGCAAAGTTTCCGAAGTCCGATATCCTCAATGAAGCTCTCAATCAGGCGAGAGTTGAAGAGACCGGACTGCCGATACCAGCACTCAAAGAAGTGTCGGTCGTAAACGGCGAATGGGCTATAACTATGGAATATGTAGAGGGAAGAACTCTTGCCGAGATAATGGAGGAGGATCCCGATAATATTGATAAGTATATGGAGCAGTTCGTTGATCTTCAGATATTGGTGCAGAGCAAGAAGTGCCCGCTGCTCAACAAGCTCAAGGACAAGATGAACCGCAAGATATCAAGTCTCGGCGGTCAGCTTGATGCGACTATCCGCTATGAGCTTCACACAAGACTTGAAGGTATGCCGAAGCATAACAAGGTCTGCCACGGCGACTTCAACCCCAGCAACATCATTATCGACAAGGACGGCAACCCGCATATCATAGACTGGTCTCACGTTACTCAGGGCAACGGCGCAGCAGACGCAGCAAGAACATATCTTCTTTTTGCGCTGAAGGACAGGGCGCTTGCCGACAAGTATCTTGATCTTTTCTGTAAGAAGACCGACACCGCAAGACAGTACGTGCAGCAGTGGCTGCCTATCGTAGCAGCGTCAAAGCTCGTTAAGAGGATCCCCGGCGAGGAAGAGTTCCTCAAAAGCTGGGTTGACGTTGTTGACTATCAATAAGAGTATTTCGTATTTTTCTTTTTCCTCTCTCGAAAGCCGCAGAACACCGGATTATCTCCGTGTTCTGCGGCTTTCACTTTAGGATATTTTATCTCCCGATAGAATGTAATAATTCTAAAAGTTTGATATTTTAGGAGTCCGCCGGACAACTCCACACTATATAACGATTCCGCCGTTTACTCCGACGACCTGTCCGGTAATGAAACCGGAAGCCTCTTCCGCAAGAAAGAATATTGTCCGTGCAATGTCATCGGGCGTACCGATAGTCCCTGTCGGAGTTTCGTCACGCAGGGCGGAAAAATCTTCTTCCGTCAGGTTTGAAGTCATGTCTGTTTTTATAACGCCGGGTGCTATGCAGTTCACGGTTATGCCGCTCAGACCCTCTTCCTTTGCAAGAGCCTTTGTCAGCCCGATGATACCTGCTTTTGCTGCGGAATAATGCACCTCACACGAGCCGCCTGTCTGTCCCCACATTGACGAGATGTTTATTATCCTTCCGCTGTGGTTTCTTATCATATAAGGCAATGCCGCACGGCAGCAGTAAAAAGCCCCGCTGAGGTTTGTGCCGAGCATTTTATTCCAGTCATCGTCGGTGATATCCGTAAAAAGCTTTGCCTGAGCAATGCCCGCATTGTTTACGAGTACATCAATACCCCGGTATTCTTTTTCTATAGTATCAAACATCCTGCGTACTTCATCAGGATTTGAAACATCTGCTTTTAAGGGTAATGCGGTATATCCTTTTTCGTTAAGCTCACGGCAGAGAGAAAGCGCTGCATCTTCCGAACGGTTATAATTTGCAAATACTCTGTCTCCGTTTTGTGCAAAGAGCCTTGCCGCAGCCGCTCCGATACCCCGTGAAGCTCCGGTGATAAGTACGTTCCTCATGGCTTTTTATATGCGGCAACGATATCTCCGACAAAACATTCGTGCCAGTCGCTGTCGCCGTACCATTTTTCTATGAAGTCCTTTTCGATGAAACAATCCGGAGACATAGTCTGCTTGTAAAGCTTCCTGCAGACAAGCACAAGATCTGCTTCCGCAAAATACGGAGCTTTTTCGTCAAACACAGGTGTAAGTCCTGTAGCTTCGATCTTGTCGGTGTCACGTCCGGAATGTTTCCCGCAGAAGGCAAGCTCCTTCATATATTCACCGCCGAAAAATGAAAGAGTGTAATATTCATTATTGTCGATGAATTCAAGGGTGTAGCGGCTCTTTCTTATAAAGGTAAATGCAACGTTCCTGTTCCAGAGAACGCCCACACCGCCCCAGCTTGCCGTCATGGTATTAAAAGAATTTTCGCTTCCTGCCGTTACGAGTGACCACTGACTTCCTATCCTGTTAAAGAAATTGTCGTTCAATGTTTTGATATCAATTGCTTCAAAATTGCTCATTGCTGTTCCTCCCAAAATTATGTTGGTTACATTATATCATGTCCGAGGAAAAAATAGTATCTTAAAAAATGTATAATATACATTGATTTATGAATAAATGTATAATTTGCAAAAACTGCCTGTAGAACTTTATACACAAATGAACGGAATAGTCCTGCTAAAAATTGCCATATCCAAAGAAATGTAGTAAAACCAAATAAAAAACCTGTTCTTTATTGAAAGTTTGTTGATAAATATCCGAAAATCTTAGATTCTGAATAAATATTCAAAAAATCCTTGATTTTATACAAAAAACGTGTATAATGAATACTGTAACGGGGAGGTCCCGAAAATATTTTTACGGAGGTCATCATTATGGGAGACATCAAAAAGGTAGTTCTTGCTTATTCAGGCGGACTTGATACATCAATCATCATTCCTTGGCTCAAGGAAAATTACGACAACTGCGAGGTTATCGCTGTTTCCGGCGACGTCGGACAGGGCACAGAGCTTGACGGTCTTGAAGAAAAGGCTATCAAGACAGGCGCTTCAAAGCTTTATATCGAAGACCTTAACAAGGAATTCATCGAGGAATATGTATTCCCGACAATAAAGGCTGACGCAGTTTATGAGAGCAAGTATCTTCTCGGCACATCCTTTGCACGACCGGTTATCGCAAAGAGAATAGTAGAGATCGCTCTTAAAGAAGGCGCTGACGCTATCTGCCACGGCTGCACAGGCAAGGGCAACGATCAGGTTCGTTTCGAGCTTGCTATAAAGGCTTTTGCTCCTGATATGAAGATCATCGCTCCCTGGAGAGAGTGGAACATCAAGTCACGTGACGAGGAGATCGACTACGCTGAGGCGCACAACATTCCCCTCAAGATCACAAGAGAAACAAACTATTCAAAAGACAAAAATATATGGCACATTTCGCACGAAGGTCTTGACCTTGAAAATCCCGCAAACGAGCCTATGTACAACAAGGAAGGCTTCCTTGAGCTTGGCGTTTCTCCTGAGCAGGCTCCCGACAAGGCTACATACGTTACCATCTCATTCGAGAAGGGCGTTCCGGTAGCTGTTGACGGCGAGAAGCTTGGTTCCGTTGAGATCGTCAAGAAGCTCAATAAGCTCGGCGGCGAGAACGGTATCGGTATCTGCGACCTCGTAGAGAACAGACTTGTCGGTATGAAGTCAAGAGGCGTTTATGAGACTCCCGGCGGTAC
>DBWG01000151.1:0-299 GCA_002308635.1 Ruminococcaceae bacterium UBA1244
TTCACTGCGGCGGAAGACGGATCGTTCACCGACTGCACGGAATAATCTGCTGGTGCAGGCATGAATACCTCCGGCTCGTCATCCTCCGGCTTTTTTGAGGGGATATCGGTTGAAAAGCCAAGCTGTACCCCTCTGTCGGCAGTCCTGCCCAAAAGCTTCGGGTCGGTTGTCTGAAAGTCAGGCTTTATGCTGCCGCTGTTTCTGGTATCGTATTCGGAGACAGCGGTGCGTACTCCGTGATAGACACATTCATAAACCGGACGCTCATTGGTAAACCTTATCTCCAACTTTGCAGGATG
>DBWG01000151.1:348-1247 GCA_002308635.1 Ruminococcaceae bacterium UBA1244
GCAGCCATTGCAGTCTTTGTCCTGACGTAGCGCCCGTTGACGCAGAACACCTGCATCGAACGGCTCGCACGGTTGGCACTTACGGGCTTGCTGACAAAACCCCTGAGCTTTATGCCCTGATATTCATAGCTGACGGGAATGAGCGACTCAAAAAACTGCTTTCCGAAGACCTGAAAAACAGCGTCTCCAAGATCGCCCTTTCCGGCAGTTTTCATTGCCTGCTTTCCGTCACGTATAAAAGTGAAGCCTATTTCCGGATGAGAAAGCGCCATCCTGTCCATAAGCATTGAAACGTTGTTTGATTCGGAAGCGTCCTTTTTGAGGAACTTCATTCTTGCCGGAACGTTATAAAAAAGGTCACGCACAACGAACGTTGTACCGTTGGGACAGCCGGTTTCACGGAACTCAGTTTCGATCCCGCCTTCAAGTCGGTAGAGTGTACCGGTATCCTCTTTGACGCTTTTGGTCATCAGCTCAACCCTTGACACGGCGCATATCGAAGCAAGAGCTTCACCACGGAAACCCAAGGTATCAATGCTGTCAAGGTCGTTCTGTACGGATATCTTGCTCGTAGCGTGGCGCAGAAAGGCGTTTTTTATGTCGTCACGTTCTATTCCGCAGCCGTTGTCCGTCACACGCATAAAAGTGACTCCGCCGTTTTTTATTTCAACGGTCACGGCTGCTGCGCCTGCGTCTATCGAGTTTTCGACAAGCTCCTTTATTACAGAAGCCGGACGCTCTATTACCTCGCCCGCAGCGATAAGCTCCGCCACCTGCTTTGATAGAATATTTATTACTGCCATTTTCTCACCGCACTTTACTGATTCTGTTTTGAAAGCTTGATAAGCTCAAACAGGATATTCATTGATTCCATCGGAGTAAGCTTGTTTATGTCTATA
>DBWG01000151.1:1333-3672 GCA_002308635.1 Ruminococcaceae bacterium UBA1244
GAGCTTTCAAGGTCGGAAAGTATCTTCTTTGCTCTTTCTATAACACTGTCCGGTATGCCCGCAAGCTTTGCGACTTCAACACCGTAGCTTTCATCGGCAGCTCCGGGAAGTATCCTTCTGAGGAAGGTCAGATCATCCCCACGCTTTATGGCGGCGATGTTGTAGTTCTTGACACCCTTTACGGTTTTTTCAAGAACGGTCAGTTCGTGATAGTGAGTAGCGAACAGCGTTTTTGCTCCGAGAAGCTTTTTGTCCGCAACGTATTCGAGAACCGCTCTTGCAATGCTCATACCGTCAAAGGTGGATGTGCCTCTGCCTATTTCGTCAAGTATGAGAAGACTGTTTTTTGTGGCGTTTTTGAGGATATACGCCACCTCGTTCATTTCTACCATGAAGGTAGACTGTCCTGTGGAAAGGTCGTCCGATGCTCCTATTCGTGTGAATACGCTGTCGACTATGCCTATCTCCGCAGACTTCGCCGGAACATAGGAACCCATCTGTGCCATAAGGACTATAAGTGCCGTCTGACGCATGAATGTGGATTTACCCGCCATATTAGGGCCGGTGATTATCGCAACACGGTTCTCGTTGGTATCAAGAAGTGCGTCATTGGGGACAAAGCTCTGATAATCAAGTATGCTCTCAACTACCGGATGACGGCTCTCTTCAAGACGTATGATGCCGCTGTCGTTGATTACCGGACAGACATAGTTATTGTCAAATGCCACCTGAGCAAGTGAAGCGATAACATCAAGCTGTGCAACAGCCGAAGCCGTTCTGTTTATGCGTTCAAGAGCGTCCGATACTATCCCGAATATCTGTTCAAGGATAGAATGTTCAAGCTCACAGCTCCTGTCCTTTGCACCCAGGATGCGCTGTTCAAGCTCTTTGAGTTCCTGAGTTATGAAGCGCTCACCGCCTACAAGAGTCTGCTTTCGGATGTAAGTATCCGGCACAAGCTCCTTGTAGGAATTGGACACCTCTATGTAATAGCCGAAAACTCTGTTATACCCTATTTTAAGCTTAGGAATACCTGTTTTTTTCTTTTCCTCGGTTTCTATCTCTGTCAGAATATCGGAAGAATGGTTCATATCGTCCATTATTGAATCAAGTTCGCTGCTGTAACCCTTTTTTATCATTCCGCCCTCACGAATGCTAAAAGGCGGTTCGTCTACAATGGCACTGTTTATTTTCAGGTATATATCCTCAAGTGTATCTGTATTTTCGTAAATTTCACGCATAAGGGAAGACGATGTATTCTCAATAGTTCTCTTAACCATCGGAAGCTTTGCAAGAGCATTTGCAAGGGAACGAAGCTCTCTTGCATTTGATGTTCCGTAAACTATTCTTGTCATCAGTCTTTCCATATCCAATATACCCTGAAGTGATTCGGTAATTTCAAGTCTGAGAACCGTATTGTTTACAAGCTCTTCTATTGCATTCTGTCTTTTTACTATAGCACCGCAGCTTAAAAGAGGCTTCTCTATCCACGAACGAATAAGTCTTTTTCCCATTGATGTCTTTGTTTTGTCAAGAACCCACAGAAGAGAGCCTTTTTTCTCTTTGTTACGCATAGTTTCCGTAAGTTCAAGATTTCTTCTTGTATTGAAATCTATGGACATATACTGCGTATCGGAATATATATTGAATTTTTTCAGACGTTCCATTCCCTGTTTCTGAGTATCCTTAAGATACCATAAAAGCACTCCTGCACTAAGTACCGTAAATCCGAATTTCTTATCTTCAAGCTGTCTGAGAGTATCTTTTCCGAAAATTTCCGAAATTATTGTGCAGCATTCTCCGTAATCAAATTTTTCGTCCTCTGTCAGCTCAACTCCTGCCGAAAGCTTATCTTTGATAAATACGGAAAGCTCTTTATATTTTATAATATCTCCGCCTATGAGAATTTCTCTGGGATTTATCTTTCCAAGTTCGTTTTTAATCAAAGACGGAATTTCTCCTTTTAAGAACGTACCCGAAAATTCACCAGTGGAAATATCACAGTAGCATATTCCTGCACAGTCCCCTGAAGAGTATATACAGCATATGAAATTATTTACTCCGTCCTCAAGCATACTGCTTTCGGTAACTGTTCCAGGAGTTATAACCCTTATTATATCTCTTTTTACAAGTCCTTTTGCCGACGCTGCATCTTCCACCTGCTCACATATTGCAACCTTATATCCTTTTGCTACAAGACGAGCTATATATGTTTCGCTGCTGTGAAAAGGTACGCCGCACATCGGAGCTTTTTCAGCCTGACCGCAGTCCCTTCCCGTCAGCGTAAGCTCAAGCTCTCTCGATGCTGTCTTTGCGTCCTCAAAAAACATCTCGTAAAA
>DBWG01000048.1:0-4065 GCA_002308635.1 Ruminococcaceae bacterium UBA1244
GATGTCAAGAGCGTCAACAACAAAAATACCTATTCCTTCACTTCTCATATCGCGGTTTATGACGACTGCCAGAAGCAGTATATGTTTATCAAGGAATACGGTTTTGCGAAAAACTTCCAGGTCCATTCCTCTGTCGGTACCCTTGTTCATGCCACTTTGGAGGATATGAACAACTGTATTATCGAAGGTAACGAACAGAGATTAAGCGAAGAATTGTTGAAACAATGGTTTACGAAGCATTATGAAGAAATGTATGACGAAACAGGTTTTTCGCTGACGGAGGAAGATCGGGAGGACGTTTTCTCTCAGGTCAGCCGTTACTATCACAGTAGAATAAACGACCTGCATTTTGCGTGGAAAGCCGAGGAAGAAATCGAGCTTGTCCTGCCGGAGTTTATCATGCAGGGGGTTGTTGACCTGATAGAAGATCACGGCGATACCCTTGAGATCATCGACTACAAGACGGGTCCCAAGCCCGATATTATCATGAACCCGGAGAAGATCGCCCATTACAAACGACAGCTTGAAGTCTATGCCTATCTTGTGGGGAAGCGTTTCGGCAAGCGGGTCAACAGGATGAGTCTGTACTACACCAACTGCAAGGACGGCGACCCGTTTATCAAGTTTGAGTGGTCGAGAGAGTCTATCGAAAAGGCTGTCCGCGATATTACAGAGATCATCAGAAAGATCGAAGCGAAGAGTTTTGACGGCGATGTAAAGAATACTTATGCCTGCGCTTATTGCGAGATGCGTCACCTTTGCGGCAAGGGTTGAAGGAGGAAACAAAATGAAATGTCTGATTTGCGGAATTGACAATAATACCTGCCTGTGCGAATCCTGCCGGGCAGTTACCGATATAGAAAAACTGTGCATGGATGTGATAGGCTATGTTCCAGGTTCGGGTGTAAATCCTGTATGGGAGAGCATTTGTGAAGAACTGGAAAAGCCCTGTCATTTCCGTAATATCGCCTTTGCGCTGAGTGCTGATCTGCCGTCACCCAAAAGGGAATATATCCGTGTGCTGTCCCTGACCGTCTACGGTGCAAACATTCAGAAAAACAGCCGCCAATGGTTTTATGAGGTCTATGCTTCTGTCAGGAATGACCCTATGCTGAGTCTATTGGAAAAGCACCGTCTTGACGGTATCGCATTGGGCGCATACTACATGGACTATGAATATGAAGCGGCGGAAAAGATCGCTCAGGAGCTTTCTGCGGCTCAGGATGTGCCCTATCAGGCTGTCTGCAATATAGCTGAGTTCTACACCACTACACGCCGCTACGATTTGGCAGAGCGTGTCTTGAGGGATGCGCTTTCACGTTTTGCCGATGATGAAACCGCTTCCGCATGGCTGATCAACAGCGCTAATAACACGGAAAATCGGCACAAGAAAGCCGCCGCAGGCAAGCAGGAATATCTGCCAAGCCCCAACGAAAACCGTGACGAAGCAAGACAGAAGTATATTACTTTCCTTGCGTCAATCGGTATTGAAGCAACACTTCCCAAGCCGTCACTCAAAGCAACTAAAATTCCGAAAGACCAGTATCCTGCGCCTGTTGAAATACGGGAAGCTGATTTTGACAGCTTCGTTGCTTTTGACCTTGAAACCACAGGCTTTTCGGATATTGATTCCATCATCGAGATCGGTGCAATCAGGGTAGTCGGCGGCGTAGTGCAGGAAACGGCGGAGTTTACCTTTCAGGAGCTTGTATTTCCGATGGATCACAAGCGCGTCAAGCCGGAGATCACCGCCCTTACAGGTATTACCGATGCGGAAGTCCGCAAGGCTCGCCCGATCAATGAGGTGCTGCCCGATTTTATGCGTTTTGTTGGGGGTGATATTCTGCTGGGCTTCAACTGCATGAGCTTTGACAGCCGCTTTATGACCCGTGCCGGACGCTATACCAATATCATCATTACCAACCCGTATTTTGATGTGATGCACTATGCGTCTGCGTTTAAGGATAAGTTGGGGTTGTCCTCAAAAAAGGTTTCTCTCGGCGAGCTTTCGCAAATGCTGGATATCGAGAACCCACGCGCGCACCGTGCCTTAGCGGATGCCGTTACAACGGCAAGGGTATTTCTGAAACTGAAAGAATACGACATCGCACCGGAGTCTGTTTTGGTAGATGATCTGCTGTCTGATCTGGATGAATGGTGATTGTATGTTTTATGGATTAATACTTATTGTTACAGGCTGCTGAATTATAAGAACGAATACTTCTTGGATAATTGATTCACTAAGGAGTATAAGGGTTTTAGTTAGATAAAAAGTACTATTTTGCTGTAGTAGCATTTATTCAAGCTTCTACCGTGATTATGTGTGAAAGGATGATTTTTTATGGGTCATAGTCCCGGATGGTATGCCTATATGCAAGGAGAAGTAGATAGAGAAAACAGACAAAAGGAATATGAACAGCGTCAAAGAGAGTATGCGGAAAGACAAGCCGAATGGGAAGAATGGAGAGAGGAACACTTATCTACAGAAAAGTGTCCGATATG
Organism: Ruminococcaceae bacterium UBA1244; assembly: GCA_002308635.1. Lineage (GTDB taxonomy): Bacteria > Bacillota > Clostridia > Oscillospirales > Acutalibacteraceae > UBA1213. The sequence goes on from DBWG01000048.1 coordinate 2,503, forward strand.
CGGAAGCGAAATGTATATCAGAGAAGGAAAGTACGGTAAATTTCTTGGCTGTAGTGATTATCCGGACTGTAAGGGAGTCAGGAAAATCAAATCTGATGGGGATAATTGTAAAACAAAACAACCCTCTACAGAAAAATGTCCAAAATGCGGAGGTAAAATGTATATCAGGGAAGGTAAGTACGGTAAGTTCCTGGGATGCAGTAATTATCCGAAATGTAAAGGAACGAGAAAGATTTGATATTGAATTAATATATAATGTGTCAGAATGGTGATATAAATGCCAAACGAAGAACAACAAAAGAAGATACAAAAAATTGCGCTGGATGTGTTGAACCTCTGCCGCAACTGCCTGGTTATCAATCTGCGGTTTATGGATAGTGCTATCAGCCGACTGACGCTGACGGAGGGCGTGACAAAGCGCACCGCAACGGACGGCGAGAATTATTACTACGACCCCGTGCATATTCTGCGAAGCTACAAAAAAGCCCGTGAACTGCCCATACGCCGCTATCTGCACACGGTTTTTCACTGCATTTACCGGCACATGTTTATCGGGACGCTGAAGGATAACCGCCTGTGGGATCTTGCCTGTGATATGGCGGTGGAGCACTCTATTAACGGTCTGGGACATGATGCCGTGATCATCGAAAAGGCGGCAAAGCAGGAGGATGTGCTGAAAGGGCTGTCGGGCAAGGTAAAGTACATAACCGCCGAAATGATTTACCGATATTATCTCGACCACCGACCCGATGAAGCCACTCTCAGCCGACTTGAAAAGCTGTTTTCGCTGGACGAGCATTTTATCTGGTATCTTCCCCCCGAACAGCAGGCGGCTCTTGCCGGAAAAATCGGAACATCAAATAATACAAACGGCAATTCAGACACAACCTATGCAACAGCCCTGACCGATGCGGAAATGGAGCGTATCATATCCGACCGCAAAGCGCTTGAAAATATGTGGAAGGATGTTTCCGAGTATGTTCAGACTGCCCTTGAAACGCTGGAGCATCAGCGGGGCGACAAAGCCGGAGGTCTGACACAGAACCTGAAAGAGGTCAACCGTGAGCGGTACGATTATACAGCCTTTCTCAAAAAGTTTGCCGTTTTGGGCGAGGCAATGAAGATCAACGACGACGAGTTCGACTACATCTACTACACCTACGGGCTGGAGTTGTACCGCAATATGCCGCTCATTGAGCCGCTGGAATACAAGGATGTCAAGCGTATCCGGGAGTTTGTGATCGCCATTGATACGTCAGGTTCTGTCGCAGGAGAGCTTGTACAAAAATTCGTGCAAAAGACATACAACATCCTCAAAAGCACGGAGAGTTTTTTCTCGAAGATCAACCTGCATATCATACAGTGCGATGCGGATATTCAGCAGGATGTGAAGATCACCAATCAGGAGGAATTTGACGAGTATCTGAAAACCATGAAGCTGCACGGTTTCGGCGGTACGGATTTCCGTCCGGTTTTTCAGTATGTGGATAAGCTGATCGAGCAGAAGGAGTTCACGAACCTGAAAGGGCTGATCTATTTCACGGACGGCTACGGCACGTTCCC
>DBWG01000048.1:4074-4198 GCA_002308635.1 Ruminococcaceae bacterium UBA1244
GTCTATATCAATGACGGCTACGAAAACCCCGAGGTACCTGTCTGGGCGATAAAATTGGTGCTTGAAAGCGAGGATATAAGATGAACATAAAGGAAGCAAAAGAACAGATCAGAATTGCAATGAA
>DBWG01000049.1:0-1635 GCA_002308635.1 Ruminococcaceae bacterium UBA1244
TTATCCACCTGATAATCACTGCGGTACTTGTTGAACAGGTCATAATACACCGCAAAATCCTTGGCAATCTTTTTATTCTGGAGGTATTGTCCGATGAGATCCTCATCAATTTTGATGTCATTTCTCTCGTATAATTTTATCATCTGGCTGAGATCGTCCCAGCCTCTTGCTGTTACAAATGTTTTTCCGTCAACGGTTGTTTCTATACGATAGAAATTTGCTTTCTTTATTTCAAGGTAAGTAAGTACAGCCGGATGGACACCTGTATTATAGGCGTATTCTTTCCAGACTGTGTAATCAGGTTCAACATCAATGCGCTTGAGCCTGTCCCATGTGACGATATCGAATTCACGGACAGAATTATTGTACTCCGGCGGATTGCCTGCCGTTACCACAAGCCAGCCCTCAGGCACACGGTGCCGCCCGAAAACCTTGTATTGCAGGAATTTCAGCATAGACGGTGCAAGGGTTTCCGAAACACAGTTGACTTCATCAAGGAAAAGGATGCCCTCTTTCAGTCCTGTTTCCTCGATCTTTTCATACACGGATGCAATAATTTCGCTCATGGTATATTCGCTGACGGCGTATTCTTTGCCGCCGAAGTTTTTATGTTCAATAAAGGGCAGACCCAGCGCACTCTGTCTTGTGTGGTGGGTCATGGAATAGCTCACCAAGCCAACACCCAGCTCCTGTGCCACCTGCTCCATAATGGCAGTCTTTCCGATACCGGGAGGTCCCATGAGGAAAATCGGGCGCTGTTTTTCTATGGGTATGCGATAATTGCCGTATTCGTCTTTGGTGAAATACGCTTTCATTGCAATTCTGATCTGTTCTTTGGCTTCCTTTATGTTCATCTTAAGTCCTCACTTTCAAGCACTAATTTTATCGCCCACACAGGCACATCCGGATTTTCGTAGCCGTCATTGATATAGACAAAAGCGGTCTGATATTGCGGTTGTCGCTCAGGAAATACCCCGAAGCCGTCCGTAAAATAGATCAGTCCTTTCAGGTTCGTGAACTCCTTCTGCTCGATCAGATTATCCACATACTGAAAAACCGGACGGAAATCCGTGCCGCCTAATCCATGTATCTTCATGGTTTTCAGATACTCGTCAAATTCCTCCTGCGAGGTGATCTTTACATCCTGCTGAATATCCGCATCGCATTGTATGATATGCAGATTGATCTTCGAGAAAAAGCTCTCCGTGCTTTTGAGGATGTTGTATGTCTTTTGCACAAATTTTTGTACAAGCTCTCCTGCGACAGAACCCGACGTATCAATAGCGATCACAAACTCCCGTATGCGCTTGACATCCTTGTATTCCAGCGGCTCAACGAGCGGCATATTGCGGTACAGTTCAAGCCCGTAGGTGTAGTAGATATAGTCAAACTCGTCATCGTTGATCTTCATTGCCTCGCCTATAACGGCGAACTTTTTAAGGAAGGCTGTATAATCGTACCGCTCACGGTTGACCTCTTTCAGGTTCTGCGTCAGACCGCCGGCTTTGTCGCCCCGCTGTTGCTCCAGTGTTTCAAGGGCAGTCTGAACATATTCGGAAACGTCCTTCCACATATTTTCAAGCTCTTTTCGATCGGATATGATACGCTCCATTTCCGCATCGGTCAGGGCTGTTG
>DBWG01000049.1:1793-5585 GCA_002308635.1 Ruminococcaceae bacterium UBA1244
TACTTCACCTTGCCAGACAGCCCTTTCAGCACATCCTCCTGCTTTGCCGCCTTTTCGATGGTCACGGCATCCAGCCCGAGACCGTTAATAGAATGCTCCACCGCCATATCGCAGGCAAGATCCCATAGTCGGTTATCTTTCAATGTGCCGATAAACATGTGTCGGTAAATGCAGTGAAAGACGGTGTGCAGATATCGGCGTATGGGAAGCTCACGGGCTTTTTTGTAGCTTCGCAGGATATGCACGGGGTCGTAGTAATAATTCTCGCCGTCCGTTGCGGTGCGCTCCGTCACACCCTGTGTCAGCGTCAGACGGCTGATAGCACTGTCCATAAACCGCAGATTGATAACCAGGCAGTTGCGGCAGAGATTCAGCACATCCAACGCAATTTTTTGTATTTTCTTTTGTTGTTCCTCGTTTGGCATTTATATCACCATTCCGACATATTTTATATTAATTCCATATCCATAAAACATACAATCACCATTCATCCAGGTCTGAAAGAAGATCATCCACCGAAACTGACTCTGGTGCGGTGTCGTATTCTTTCAGTTTCAGAAATACCCTTGCCGTTGTGACGGCATCCGCTAAGGCACGGTGCGCACGGGGATTCTCAATGTTCAGTGTGTGTGCAAGTTCTCCGAGTGCTACTTTGCTTGATAAATAACCAAGCTTATACTTGAACGCAGACGCATAGTGCATCACATCAAAATATGGGTTGGTGATAATGATATTTGTATAGCGTCCGGCACGGGTCATAAAGCGGCTGTCAAAGCTCATGCAGTTGAAGCCCAGCAGAATATCATCGCCGACAAAACGCATGAAGTCGGGTAGCACCTCACCTATCGGACGAGCCTTGCGGACTTCCTCGTCGGTAATGCCGGTAAGGGCGGTGATCTCCGGTTTGACACGCTTGTGATCCATCGGGAATACAAGCTCCTGAAAGGTAAACTCCGCCGTTTCCTGAACAACACCGCCGACTACCCTGACAGCGCCGATCTCGATAATGGAATCAATATCCGAAAAACCGGTGGTTTCAAGGTCAAAGGCAACAAAGCTGTCAAAATCCGCTTCCCTGATCTCAACAGGTGCAGGATACTGGTCTTTCGGGATTTTAGTCGCTTTGAGTGAGGGCTTAGGAAGGGTAGCTTCTATGCCGATTGACGCAAGGAAAGTAATATACTTCTGTCTTGCTTCTTCACGGTTTTCGTTGGGACTTGGCAGATATTCCTGCTTGCCTGCGGCGGCTTTCTGACGCTGTTTTTCGTTTTTATCATTGACATTTATCAGCCGGGTGACGGTGGTTTCATCATCAATATTTTGTGACAGTGCTTCTGTTACAATGCGTTCTGCAAGGTCGTAGCGGCGTGTAGCGGTGTAGAACTCAACAATATTGCACGTAGCCTGATATGGCACATCCTGAGCCGCAGAAAGATTCTGCGCTATCTGCTCCGCCCTTTCATATTCGTAGTCCATGTAGTACGCACCAAGTGCAATACCATCCAGACGGTGCTTTTCTGATGCACTCAGTATCGGGTTATTTCTGATAAGGGCGTAGACTTCATAAAACCACTTTCGGCAGTCCTTAGGTACGTTTGCATAACCTGCCAGTGATAACACACGGATATATTCCCTTTTGGGTGTCGGCAGGTCGGCACTCAGGGCAAAAGCAATATTACGAAAATGATAGGGCTTTTCCAGCTCTCCGCAAATGCTCTCCCATACAGGATTTACACCAGAACCGGGAACATAGCCTATCACATCCGTGCACAGCTTTTCTATATCGGTACCTGCCCGGCATGATTCGCACAGGCAGGTATTATTGTCAATTCCGCAAATCAGACATTTCATTTTGTTTCCTCCTTCAGCCCTTGCCGCAAAGGTGACGCATTTCGCAGTAGGCACAGGCATAAGCATTTTTTACACTGCCGTCAAAATCCTTCGCTTCGATTTTTCGTATGATCCCCGTAATCTCGCTGACGGCTTTTTCAATAGAATCCTTTGACCATTCAAAGGTGATAAACGGGTCGCCGTCCTTGCAGTTGGTGTAGTACAGGTGCATCCGGCTGACCCTCTTGCCAAAACGCTTTCCCACAAGATAGGCATATACTTCAAGCTGGCGTTTGTAATGGGCGATTTTTTCCGGGTTCATAATAATATCCGGTTTCGGACCCGTCTTGTAGTCGATGATTTCAAGATATTCGCCGTGATTCTCGATAAGATCTACAACGCCCTGCATAATAAACTCCGGCAGCACAAGCTCAATTTCTTCCTCGGCTTTCCATGCAAAATGCAAGTCGTTTATTCTGCTGTGATAGTAACGGCAGACCTGCGAGAACACATCTTCACGCTCTTCATCTGTCAGTGAAAAGCCGGTTTCGTCATACATTTCCTCATAATGTTTATGGAACCATTCTTTCAGAAGTTCTTCACTGAGCTGCTGTTCGCAGCCGTCTATGATAAAATTATTCATATCCTCCAATGTCGCATGAACAAGCGTACCGACAGAGGAATGAACCTGAAAGTTTTTCGCAAAACCGTATTCCCTCATAAACATATACTGCTTCGGGCAGTCGTCATAAACTGCGATATGCGAAGTAAAGGAATAGGTATTTTTGTTGTTGACGCTCTTGACATCTGCAAATCTGACACGCTCTGTGAAATCGGAAACATCCGGCAGAATATCAAAATATTCCCCGAAATATTTGCTGTCGGCTTTCTTTTTGGACAGCACAAGCAGATTCTGTGCCCGTGAAAAAGCTGTATAATACAGCCGCCAGAAGTCGAAATACTTGATATCCGACATCGGCTCAAATGGCCGCCGATGGAAGAAGCGGCTCTCTGCGGAATACATCAGCGAGTCGCTGTTACGCTTTGGCACACTGCCGAGAGAACCCACTACTACCACAGGAAATTCCAGACCCTTTGACTGGTGTATGGTCATAAAGGATACACAGCCCTCCGGCGCATATTCAGAAGCATCCTCGTATTCACCCACACCGTCCTCGATCATATATTTCAGATAAACATTGAAAAGCTCCTCCGGCAATGTGTGTTTATTCCTGACGGTAAGCTGGTGCATCTCATGCAGAAAAGCAAACTTTGACAGCATACGGGATATTTCCGACAGATTTCTTGCGGCTCTGGTTTTTGAAATATTGTCATTCAGCTTTGCACTAAGGTGTGTTCTGAAAGGCTCAAAGGCGATCAGCCGATAGAAAACATCAAGCAGTGTTGTGTCCGAATCATTTTTCAGCTCGACTATCATTTTCTTTGTTCTTTCTATTGCCGACATCAGTTTTGCATCCGCTTTTGCTAATGGCAGGGCGGCTTTCAGGCAGGTGATATAATATTCACGCAACCCCTTGGAGATGGGACGGCGGAAGTCACCGCTTTTGAGAGATACAAGATAGGACTGGAAGCACATCATCAGACATCCGAGTATCTGTTTGACCTCCGTCCTCTCAAAAAACATATCCGAACGGGGCGAATAAACCGGAATACCGTTGGCTTCAAAATATTCGCCTATGGTCGTTGCCTCTTCGCTTTTGACGGAGCGGAACAAAAATGCGACCTGATTGTAATTCGTGATATTACTGTTTTTCATCAGGTGAGTGACCATGTTCAGCAGTTCTTCTTTTTCCTCGTCAATGGAATCACCGCCGCAGGCATAGACTGAACGCTCCGGAAGAAGCGGCGGTTTGCCGGGTTTTATGGTTTTGTCATAACGGTAACGGTTCCAGTTAAAAAGGTTCAGACCGTCCACATCATGGAAATCAAGTTTCTAATAAA
>DBWG01000085.1:0-13820 GCA_002308635.1 Ruminococcaceae bacterium UBA1244
TCAAGATTTAATTGGGGGAACAATAACAAACAGGGTGCAGAAGCATATCTTCCCAGCAGAAAGCATGTTTATCCCTTTGAATATACCGGATACTATACCGCAAAAGATTATCAATTGGAAAATAACGATCGTTATCTGTACTATGAGCCGGAGGAACCCTATACATACGGAACAAAATATCTTTCGGGAATTTATTTTGCCTTCGGTACGGATTCTGAAAACCAGAAGAGATTTGATATCGGAACATCGGCATTTTTTCACCAACTGCCGGATAAGCTCAAGACGTGTCCGAACACTACAGTCCTTGACGAGCTGAATCTTGCCAAGTCATTTAATTACAAGGGCTATGTGATAGACAGCAATCAGAAATATCTGCACCTTTGCTATACATGGAGCTATAATCCGTATAGGGCGATCTACGGTATTGCCGCTTTCCGGGGAACCGTCAATTCACCGAATCTCCCGTATAACATTTCCAAGGCAAGGTCATATCCGGGTACGCCGTCAGGTGCAGCCGACAAGAGTACAAGCTATACCTCAGTAAGTGTTGTGGTTCAGCGTACTACACAGGGACGTTATGTAGTAAGAGGTATATCACCGGAAAACGCTTATATGACTACGACGGGTCTGCTCGGCAAGAATGAACAGGTACAGAAAGGCTATACCGAAGAAAATATCTCGAATTTCCTTTCTTACCGTCAGAGAACTGCGCTTCTGCCTACAGGTCTTTATGTAAGCGGATATACGGAAGGTAAAAAGCCGCTTACACTTGACGATGTTATCATATCTTCCACCGCTCATAATGCTTCCGTCAATAACGGGGAAATACCTCAGACTACTGAGGAAAATGAAGAATCCCAGACCACCTACGATGAGGAAGAATCGTGGGATTATGACGATGATGAACAGTCATGGGATTATGATTATGATTATGACGAAGAATCCCGGACTACTGACGAAAAGGAGGAATCCCAGTCAACTGACGAAGATGAAGAGGACTTATATCAGGAACCGATCAGCGGTACACTCACCATAAATGTCAGCGGCGAAACGACTCTCGGCGGACATAAGGCTAAGGGAGTATTTGCCTCAGTACAGGATCTCGCATATCCTAACGAGACAGCTCCGTTCAACATTGCTTATCCCACATGGACAAGCGACGAAAACGATAAGAATGAAGCCGGTCCTCCGCTGTATATTTATTTCAGAAATACCGTTGTCTATAAAAAGTATATTTCACGTATCTTTGTGGGACAATGCTCACGCAAGGACGCAAAGACAGATGACGAAGATCAGCTCGAGGAATTTGACAAGCAGGTCGATATTAACGCCCTTGTTGCGGCAACAATGGCAGGCTCGGACGAGGTTATCCCTTTCAATGTGGCTGCCGATCAGGACAAGGCATGGTATAGCCGCAAAGACAGTAATAACAGACTGGAGATCGAGCCGGCGGAGGATCAGCCGGCAGCCTATATCAGCGTTGCAAGAACAGACAAGGAAGAAGAAGCCATAAGGGGCATTATGCTCTATAAATTCTCTCCTGACAAGGCTGTACCGAATCAGCTTGTTATAGACGGCGCTACATATTATTGTGCAAGCAATACCTCTCCGATAAAGATGTCCAACGGAAACAGCTATTATCTGTATTATTCCTATAATATGGGTGTAAGTCCCGGCAGACCGATAACCTTCATTACTGCGGGTACTGAACCGTTCAAGTCAAAACAATCTACTGCACTTGTAACAGACAAAGCGGATGTCGGTAATTCCAAAGCAGTCATTTACGGCGACACCACTATGAAAACCTTTATCCGTGCCGCTTTTGAAACCACCGGTCAGGTATATTTCAATAAGATATATGCCGCTGCGGGAACGGATGCAACCTCTGCAAAACTGAAGCTCCTTGAGCAGGGCTGCACCGAATACTGCGATATCAATCTGAATGAAAATGCCGGCGGCGATGCTGTCTACTTCGGCTACCGCAGTTATGCGCTCAATGAAAAAGCCATACGCATGAAAAATACGGACGAAGCAAAAGCAGCGGAAAGAGCTTCTCAGCTCAATCAGGCAGTGTATGATATTGTATGCACCATTGACGAGCCGTTTAAACCTGAAGGCTTTGTATCGCAGCGGTATCAGATATATTATGCTCCCGTTGTTGTTATTGACAAAAAGACCAACAAGGTGTCGGGTGTGAACCTGAACGAAGGTACAACAGGACCGGAGATATATATGTACTACGCTACCGCCTATGCGGCAAAGGAATATAATGAACGTGTAAAGAACGATAAACGTGCTATCCTCTCATCAATGCCGGGCAATTATTTTTCGGCTCCGCTGACAAAGATCGCTTTCTCGAAGTATGACCGTGTACCCTATTCGGAAGATCTGGAAGTTTCTACCTCGGAACAGTCAAATTTACTGCGCTGGGAATATGTCATGCAGAGCAACAATAAGCAGCATATCGATCTTAACGAAGGCGCAATCAAGTTTGACAGCGATTACCGTACAAGCGATAACCGTATTTCCATGTTCGCTCAGCGTGAGGACGGCAGCGTAAAGCCCTCTGCCGAGATCACCGGAGGATATATTGATGAGTACGATGATATCGGATACTTGTTAAACGTCAAATAATTCAAAGGAGGTTTGCATTTTGAAGCTTTATCTGACTGCAAACATCATCGGTTTTGTATGCTCGTTGTTCGGGTTTATCTACGGAGGAATATATTACTTCCGCCCCAGAAAGGCAACCTATGCTCAGATGATAGCCCTTGCACTCGGGTGCAACGCCTTTGGAAGACTGTTCTATATCGTGCGTCTTCTGACGACCGGATTTATTACGGGCAGTGTACAGCTTGGTTTCTTCGGAATCGCCGGCAGCTTTATGTTCTTTTTTTCAAGCAATTTCGGAACGCTTGATTCCCTTCTTGATGATAGGTCAAAGACATTCAGAAAATACCGCCTTATAGCCCTTGCTGCTCCTGCGGTATTTATTCTGATGTATGTTCTGCTTTTCCTTACAGCCGACATAAGGATGATGTGGAAGATACTCGGCGGTGTTCTGACATTCTTTACCGTACTCAGTACATACTTCAACTTAAAGCACCTGATCTTTCCGGATGTGGATCTCGGCGTTGTAAAGTGTCTGCGTCCGTATAATTTTCTGGTGCTGATCTATGCGGTATCTGTCTATACAGAATGTTTCGCTCTGAGCCGTGACGATGCCGTACTGACGCTTGTATGCTGCATCATAACAGGGCTTATCTCAGCGGCGATGATGCCGTTCATCGTAAGGGGGCTGAAGAAATGGAGAACATGATATATATTCTGTTTATCTGCATGGTCGCCCCGCTGATGCTGAGTCTTCCGCTGATAAAAAAGTCCTCAAGAGGGATAATGATATTCATACTTATCGGTATCAGTACCGCTCTGTTTGTTTCGGAAGTAAACGGCGTATTTCTTAGGACGCTGGATGATGACTTTCTCTTGGTGACAACAACAGTAACTCCTGTTACAGAAGAAATAGTAAAAGCTCTGCCGGTTCTGCTGTACGCATTTGTATTCACCGATGAAAGAGAACACCTGCTTACCGCATCATTTGCCGTCGGGATAGGCTTTGCACTGTTTGAGAATACATACATACTTACGCAGACGGCAGTTAATGTTACGATAGAATGGGCATTGATAAGAGGTTTTTCCACTGCGCTCATGCACGGTATCTGCACGGCGGCTGTCGGCTTCGGCATGAGCTTTGTGAAAAAAAAGAAAAAGCTGTTCTACTGCGGAACTATCTCTCTTCTTCTCCTTGCAATAACCTATCACGGTATATTCAATATGCTCGTGCAGTCTGAGAGCCTGAAATACTTCGGTTTCTTCCTGCCGGCTGTTACCTATATTCCTCTGGTCATCGGAATGGTGATGAATTACAGAAGAATGAGATCAAAAAATGCGAAACAATGAAATGAACCGTCACTTCACTCAGTATCATAAGGAGACTGTATCAAATGGAAGATTATATTTATAATGATGAAAGCTTTGATTTCTGGGAGTATTTTCTTCACACCGATCTTCCGAGATTATCGCTTTATCTGACGCTTTTTCTGATACCGATAGGTATAGGTGCCTGTATAATGTGCATTTCTCAGACAAGAAATTCTCTTTATCCGAAGAATATCCGGCGCTTTTTTCTGGCTGTTTCGGCTTCCGTCATTATTTATCTGACCTCTCATTTTTTCAGAGAAGTCCTGATCGAATTCCGTTGGAACAGTCTGAGAGTTATTCTTCCGGTCATAAGCTTTGCGGAGTTTCTGATGTCAGGGGTCATTGTCTTTATCATTTCGGTCTTTATTCTCGCCAATACAGGCGCACAGAAAATAAAAAAACCATTTCTTGCACTGTTTTCCGGATTGCTCGGAATCAACACGTTATTGCTTATTGTTTCTCAGTTCACAGGAATGTATTATACATTTCCGGTTATAGATCTTGGAAACGAGCTTATCTTCACCAATTTTATACAAGGCGATCTGTATTTCATATCCAATATAGCTCCCGCCGCCATGCTGCTGCTTGACGGCATACTGCTTGTGATATACCGCAAAAGCTTTAATAAGAAGCTGCTTGTTGCAATGTGGGTATATATTGCCGCTCCCGCTGCGGCTGTCGGGCTGAAGGCTGCTTTTCCGGATTATCCCTTCATTATGTGGGCTGCGGTCATTGTTACGACCTATCTTCTGATGTCCATACTCAGAACGAAATCCGAGGAATATGAAAAGCAGAAGGCGGAGTTCACAAGGCTGGATACAGAGCTTGCTATGGCTACAAGGATACAGGCGGATATGCTGCCGAGTGAATTTCCCGCATTCCCCGACAGAAAGGAATTTGATATTTACGCTTCTATGACACCGGCAAAGGAAGTCGGCGGCGATTTCTACGATTTCTTTATGGTCGATGACGACCATTTAGGAATGGTGATAGCGGATGTTTCAGGAAAGGGTGTGCCTGCTGCACTGTTTATGATGTCCTCAAAAATATTGCTGCATAATTACGCTCTGATGACAAAAGATCCCAAAGCCGCACTTGAAAAAACAAATTATCAGATATGTCAGAACAACAGTGAAGGAATGTTCGTTACGGTATGGCTTGGAATACTTGACATCAAAACGGGCATACTTACCGCCGCAAATGCAGGACATGAGAAGCCGGTGCTGAAAGAGCCTGACGGCAGCTTTGAGCTGTATAAGGATAAGCATGGTCTTATGGTCGGCTATATGGATATAGTAAAATACAAGACCTATGAGCTGACACTAAAAAAGGGATCAAAGCTGTTTCTCTATACCGATGGTGTTGCGGAGGCGACCAATGCAAACAATGAACTTTTCGGGACAAATCGTATGATCGAGGCGCTGCGCAGTGTCGAAAACGGTGATCCGCATGAGATACTCGGAGGAGTAAGGAGTGCTGTTGACGGATTCGTTAAGGATGCGCCGCAGTTTGACGATCTGACGATGCTATGCCTTGAATATAAAGGAACAGAGGTGAGTTGAATATGGATGAATTTGAGATAAGTGCTTCAATTGAAAGCCTTCACAAGATCGACGATTTTATCAGCAGCAGACTGGAGGAAGCAGGCTGCCCTATGAAAACACTGATGAAGATAGAAATTATCGTTGATGAGATATGCGGAAACATTGTCAGGTATTCGGGTGCAAGCTTTATTCGTGTCAGCTTTGAAAAAAGCGAGGATAATACTGTAACACTTACATTTACTGATGACGGTACGCCATACGACCCGTTGTCCGCAAAGGAGCCTGATATTACCGCTTCATTCGATGACAGACCCATCGGTGGTCTGGGCATATTTATCGTCAGAAATACAATGGATAAGCTCAGATATGAAAATAAAAACGGTCAGAATATTCTGACCGCTGAAAAGAAAATTTAAAGGAGAAATATATATGGAGATCAAATCAATAAAAGACGGAAACAAACTTACGGTCAGTCCGGAAGGACGCATTGACACCGCTGCGGCGCCTGAATTCAGCGCATTTCTGAAGGAAAATATCGGCGGGGTCACGGAGCTTGTTTTTGATCTGAAAAAGCTCAGTTACCTTTCTTCTGCAGGTCTGCGTGAGTTGATGAACGCACAGAAGATAATGAACAAACAGGGCAAAATGAAGTTCATAAATGTCAACGATATCATAATGGATATTTTTGATATAACGGGACTTACCGATGCGTTTGATATAGAATAAAAAATCTGCCGCAGTTATGAAAGCTGCGGCGGGTTTTCTGTGAAGTGTTATAAGGTCTTCTCCCCTGCTGCCTCATCATTCCGCTTGATATCTGTCTGTTTAAGATTTGGGGTATTTTCTGACTGCACTTTTCTTGACAATTTCACTGTATGGTTTATAATATATCGTGAAGTGCTGTTTTTGTATGATAGTGTCCTGAAAGCGAAAGGAGGCAGTGATAATGATACAGATATGCAATATCATAGCTGAACTATGTTCCATGATAATACATTCCTGTCCGGATGACTCTCTATTCGTAAAGTACAGTTGTTTGACATTGAATCGAAAGAATAAAATGCTGTGTGATATTTCGGAAAATATTGCTCCGCTGTTTGAACCCGGTCAGCCGCCGTGCATCCGTCAGCTAAAAAATGATGATCTGGACAACGGTTTATATTCACTGCTTGAAGGATATATTTCCGCTCTTAAAGGAAGAAATGATCATTTTTCAATGATCGCATTGGTTCAGGTGTTGGATGAGGCTCTGAAAAGCCTTTTGCTTGAAATAATCAGGGCGTATCAGTCAGATGATTTTTCGGTGGTACTCAATACCAACCGTGAAACGACAGGTATTGGACTTCTGCCGCGCTGTTCCTGTGTCTGGGAACGCAAACACAGGCTTTTTCACAGCTATAACCGACTGGATAATTTTCTGTTTCATTTTCTTCTGATCGAAAACAGCATTCTCGGAGAACTGATCGACAAGCATATTTTTCTGCCTGACGATTTCTTCCCGCATTTTTCGTCTGACCGGCAATTAAAGATCGCCGCTACTCCTCTGCGCCGTGAAAGACACTATATTGAGGAAGAATATACAAAAAATGACATACAATATCTTCGTATCAGATATGACCGTAAAAAATCGGCAGAGGATAACGATGAGACATGGAAAAAGATAATAACAGCCGCTGAAAACAATTGTGATATCATCGTGTTTCCCGAACTGTTAGGAAACAGCGAAACACAGGAAAATATCAGTCAGAGACTCAGAGATCTTACGGCTGAGGAGCAGAATAATATGCCTTCACTGATAATACTGCCATCTGTCTGGGAAAATAATATGAATACCGTTACGGTTCTTGACCGTTTCGGGAACGTTATCTGCCGTCAGAGCAAACAGAATCCTTACCTCATGGAACGTGACGGCAGTATATTTCTGGAAAGTATAAAGACTAACATGGTAGTAAATATTCTTCATTATGAAGGGATCGGGCGTATTGCGTTTCTGATATGCAAGGATTTTCTGACGACAAAGTATATGGAGCAGCTGATGCGATGCTTCAAGCTGACACTTATTATCGTTCCGTCCAATTCAACTGGTTCTTACGATTTCCGCCAGTCCTTTGACCTTTGCGCCCATGATGACTGCAATGTTATCTGGGTCAATACCTGTGCGGCAATGAAAAAAGGCAAGGAAGATAACTTTCGGAATATAGGCTATGTACGCAAGAGGATCGGACGGAATGACAACGATTCCCAGAGACTTTGTGAAATGCCCGTCTGCGGCGGCGCTTTCAGCGGAAACTGCCGACAGGATTGTATCTACTTTGAGACTATAAGAGGTGTGTAAGATGAAATTCAAAAACATCAGGAAAGAATATCAGGGTGATTATATCACCTATTATAAAATAGAGTACGAGACCGAAAGCGGCGGCAAAAAAATCTACGAAATGATAAGCCGTAACCCGGCAATGCAAAATCAGGACGATCTGAACAGAAAAAAACCGGATGCCGTTATTATGATAATCCACGATAGCACCGGAGAGAAAATTCTGCTGAATCTGGAGTATCGTATGGCGGTAGGTGAATGTGTCTATAACTTTCCGGCAGGTCTGATAGACGATGGCGAGACTGTTTCCGAGGCCGCTGCAAGAGAACTCAGAGAAGAAACCGGTCTGACACTGACAGAGATAAAGGAAACCTGGAAGGAAAGCTATTCGGCAGTCGGCTTTTCAAACGAAAAAGGCAGCGTTGTGATCGGAACGGCGGAAGGCACAATACAGAAAAGCGATTCTGAAGCGGAAGAAATAAAAGCAGCGTGGTACACAAAAGCAGATGTACGCTCTCTGTTGACAGAATACCGATTCGCCGCAAGAACACAGGCATATTGTTCCCTATGGAGCCGGACATCATAAAAGCATAACGCAAAAAACACTATGACGATCAAAAAAACAAAATAAATGTAACTGTGAAAATTTTTGGAGATGACATATATGAAAAAAAGAAAAGTAAGGCTTGCGGCATTTCTGACAGCATCCATACTCATGGTGAGTATGCTTGCGGGGTGTGCAAAGGATCAAAATAAAAAAGAGGACACTTCTTCAGCTTCTGTTGTTTCCGCAGCCGAAGAAGCATCAAATGAAGAAAGCAAAGCAGACGCATCCGCAGAGCTGTATTTCACACAGCAGGAGAAACGCAATTCACCCCAGTGGGTCACAAAGCTCAGCGCCGCAAAGGATGCCGAACAGCTTATCGTTGTGGCAGGTGTAGATAAAACGACCGCCTATGTGACCATGCACGAGAAAAACAAAGACGGACAGTGGGAACAGATCATAGCAACTCCCGGCTTTATCGGTCTTGATGGTCTCGGAGATGCCAATATCAACGATTGCTACACCCCCGTCGGAACATTTACCATTGACAAGGCCTTCGGTCTTGCTGACGATCCCGGCTGTCAGATGGAATACACAAAGGTGGACGACAATTACTATTGGTCAGGTGATGCCCGTGATGGTATGCACTTCAATGAACTTGTCAATATCAAGGATGTTCCCGGTCTTGATACCGAAAACTGTGAACACATTTCCGATTATGACTACGCATATCAGTATGTTCTGAATATGGGTTATAACTCAGAGTGCGTAGAAGAAAAGGGCTTTGCGTTTTTCTTCTACTGCTTCCGTATCAACCGAACATATACAGGCGGCTGTGTGGGCGTTCCGGAAAATATAATGAAATTCATTATGCAGCATGTCAAGCCCGGATGTAAGATCACCATTGATTCTCTTGAAAATTTTGGCGGAGAACTTGACGATTAATAACAAGCAATTCTCATCTTTCGGTCACATACAGACCGGCGTCCAAACATTTAATGCACTTTGCTATAAATAAAATTATTGCGATATTTTACTTTTAATGTTATAATGATTTGTAAAGCAATGGGCTTCAAACAAAACGGTTGGATGTTCAAATGCAAAGAATGGTGAGAAAAACCGGAAACAAAACTAAACCAAAAAGGTGGAATCTTAATGAAAAAGAAAACACTCGTGTCCATGCTGCTTTGTGCCTGTCTGATGGCATCGGTGTCATTCACCGGCTGCAGCAAGCCTGAAACCTCTCAGACAGGAGCGGAAAGCTCTGTCACTGCATCGGAGTCTATAGTATCAAATGATGATTCACAGGTATCCGATGATACATCGAATGATGCCGAAATGAAAGACGAGCCCATCACCATTGAAAATATCCGCAACCTTGTTGTCGGAATAGATGAGCCTGTTGAACTTAAAGACGGCACAAAAAGAGCATTGATAAACTTTGATAATGCCGCCACAACTCCCGTATTGAAGCCCGTTGAGGACGAGGTGAACAAGGAATTCGAGATGTATGGTTCTATCGGACGAGGCTTCTCTGCAAAGTCGAACCATTCAACAGACGTATATAATGAAGTCAGAGATAAGGTCATCAGCTTTGTCGGTGCCAAGGATGACCGAAACACCTATACAGCTTTTTACGTTAACAACACCACTGACGGACTTAATAAATTGGCTTCTGCTCTGATCGAAAGCGAGGATGATATTGTCCTCACTACCCGTATCGAACACCATGCCAACGATCTGAGCTGGCGTGAGCGCTGCCAGGTCGTATATGCCGAGGTGGATGAGCAGGGCCGCGTTATCTATGACGACATCGAAAGGCTGCTGAAAGAGTACAACGGAAGGATCAAGTATGTTTCCGTTACCGCTGCTTCTAATGTAACGGGTTATGTCACGGATGTACACAGAGTTGCAAAAATGGCTCATGAGTACGGAGCAAAGATAGTTGTTGACGGCGCACAGATCGTGGCACACAGAGCTTTTTCTATGATCGGCGATACGCCCGAAGAGAATATTGACTTCTTCGTATTTTCCGCACACAAAATGTATTCCCCATACGGCGGCGGAGCTGTGGTAGGTCTTAAGGATGTCCTGAATGAGCATATGCCCACCTTCTACGGAGGCGGAATTGTCAATCTTGTAACCGATGACGCTCAGTTTTATAAACAGGCTCCGGCACTATATGAAGCAGGCTCTCCGAATTATCCCGGTGTTGTAGGTCTTGGAAAAGCAATAGACATTCTGCAGGAGGTAGGCTTTGACAAGATAGAAGCTCACGAAAAAGCTCTCAACAAGCATCTTATCGAAGGACTGAAAAAGCTTGATAACGTCATCATCTACGGCGACAGCGAAAACCTTGATGACAGAGTTGGCGTGGTGACTTTCAATTTCAGCGATATCAACTCCTATATCCTTGCCAAGAACCTTTCGGAAATGGGCGGTGTTGCTACAAGAAGAGGCGCATTCTGTGCTCACCCCTATGTGTGGAGACTGATGAAAATAGATGAGACTGAAATATATCATTTCCAGAACTGCACAGATATCAAGACAGCCGGTATGGTGCGCATCAGTTTCGGTATCTATAACACAGAAGAAGAGATTGATCAGTTCCTTGCTATGATGCCCGAGATAATGAAAGTCAGCGATAATAAAACATATCTCCTTGAACAGGGCGGCGGCAGAGAATACGGCGAAGGCGAACTGGAATTCTTGATCGAGGGAATTCCGGTACAGTATTGATAAAAAAGCTCCACTGCACAGAAAATGCGGTGGAGCTTTTTTGGTGCTTTAGCACAAGTGAAAAACAACATCCTTGTGTTACAACAGATAATAACAACATCATTCATCATTATCGTACTGTTCAATCTCAAAGGCATCTGTCAGACCTGTGAGATCAAGCACTTCCATTACTTTATCGCTCGGTCTGCGGAGCAATACACCATCCTTTTCTTCCATTGCACGATATGCTCCTAAAAGGACCCTGATCCCTGCGCTTGAAATATATTTAACTGCACTGAGATCTAAAATGAGCTTCTGAGCATCATCGATCTCCTCTTCAAGTATTTCTTCAAGTTCGGGAGATGTAAGCGTATCAAGTCTGCCAGTAAGCGCAACCGTAAGCTCGCCGTTGTTTTTTGTCACCTTTATATCCATAGTAATAACCTCCGCAAATGTTGGTTTTATCGATTATAATTATTTATCAAGTCTCTGTCTCTCAACAAGCTCAGCAAAATAACCGTTCAAAGCAATAAGCTCTTCGTAGCTTCCTTCCTCAATGATTCTTCCGCCGTCAAGGACAAGTATCCTATCGCAGTGACGTATTGTGGAAAGCCTGTGTGCAATGACGATGCGGGTACACCCCATCCTGTCAAGTGCTTTACTGACTTGCTTCTGTGTCTTGTTGTCAAGAGCAGATGTTGCCTCATCAAACATCAGTATCTTCGGCTTGGGAGCAACAGCTCTTGCTATCATAAGTCTCTGCTTCTGTCCGCCTGAGATGCCGCCGTGTCTCTCGGATATCATTGTCTGCATTCCCATCGGCATTGCCCTTATGTCATCTGCTATTCCCGCAATTTCAGCCGCATCCCAAGCATCATCCATAGTCAGATGAGGAGCGGAAATAACAATATTCGAGAAAATATCTCCCTGCAGCAGACCGCCGCCCTGTATGACAGTGCCTATTTTTCGCCGCAGTGAACCAAGATCAAGTCGGTTCAGATCCTTTCCGTCATAGTATACGGCTCCCTTTTCGGGTTTTTCAAATCCAAGAAGAAGCCGGAGAAGAGTAGATTTTCCGCAGCCTGTCTTTCCGACGATTGCGATGTATTCGCCGCTCTTTATTTTTAGTGAGAGATCATTGATTATATAGGGCGAGTTTTCATCGTACCTGAAATATAAATTGTTCAGCTCGATGCTTCCGGAAAGCCTTGTGACAATATCTTTATTATCGGCTGTTTCGGGTTCAGTTTTCAGGAAGGGTTCAGCCATTTCAAGCAGAGGCTTTATCCGTCCGAATGAAAGCGCCATGCCCGAAAGTGATGTAAATGCGCCCATTACAGCGCCGTAGGCTGCCGTAAATGCAAAATAGTTTGACTGGTCAATCCCATTGGTAACAGCAAGATAATACAGAACGATATTCGAAACAAGAGTTATCGCTGTTGAAATGACATTGTTGACCCTGATAAACATGGGCGGCGCATAAGTAAGCTCCTCCGAATCGGAATACTGATTCAGCCAGCGGGCAAAAAATCTCTTTTCTGAGCCTGAAAGCTTGATTTTTTGAATACCGCTTATCATAGCGTAGCTCAGACCGGATTCCTTTGCACGAAGCTCCATTTGTTTTTTGCTTATCCTGAGCTGTACGACCGATGAAATAAAACCAAAGGCTGCCGTTACAAGAATAATGATAAGCGATGGTACTACAAGTGCGGGAGCAAAGCTGAATATCTGGAAAATATACAGAAGTGAAGCGATTGAAGTAAGACTCGTACCCAGTAACACAGTCATAAGAATGGAGCATAGCCGGCTTACCGATTGTGAACGGTTTGTCAGTTCGCCGGGACTGTATCTGCGGAAGAAACTTGTAGGAAGACTCAGCACTCTTATCATCAACGCAGACTGTACACCTAAAGAAATTTTTGTCTGAACTCTATTATTCAGCATATTGCTGACGGTACTGAAAAGCTGTGAAGAGACGGCCGTGCAAAACAAAAAAATTGCGGCCGAAATTAGCAGTACAGCGCTCCCGCCTTGCAAGACAGGACCGGTCAAAGCTTTTGTTATACGCGGCAAAAGCATTCCTACTCCTGTAACGGTGAAGGTTGCAAGTATTATCAGAATTATGTCGCTGAGGGTGATACACTCCTTCATATACAGGATCAGATCGGGTATGCCAAGCTTTTTTTGCGGAAACGGTCTGTAAAAGCAATATGCACTGCTGTCAAATTGTCCGCAGGTTTTTGGAGTGATCCTGACTTTTTTTCCGCTTTTTCTGTCATTATAATAATACCCTGTCAGCTTGTCCGGCAGAAGCGCCACAGGCTCGTGTTCTTCCTTTGTATAGGCAAGTATCGGCCCGTAGGAATCTCTGTACCATCTTTCGGAAAGCGTTACCTGACGCTTCATTATCCCATAGGGACGAAGGCAGTAATCAAGCTGCTCCTCATGGGTCTTTATACTTTTAGGATACTCCACAGGCTTCATGTGATAGTATTTGAGTATATCGTCTATTGCCTGTTTGGTTATGATATATTCATCGCTTATCCTGACGGCATTACTCTTTCCCAAAACAACACCCGCAGCACGAAAAAAGGAATCCTCAAACATCTGCTGGTCCTTTTTTCTTCGCTGTTTTATTTGTTCTTCAAACCAACCCAATGTCAGACCCCTCCCTTCTATTCATTCGAGACAAGTTCGGTATATGCTCCGCCCTTCGCCA
>DBWG01000085.1:13841-18987 GCA_002308635.1 Ruminococcaceae bacterium UBA1244
TCAACAACATTTCCATGTTCAAGTACCACTATCTCATCGCAGTCCCTTATTGTAGAAAGCCTGTGGGCGATTATGATACAGGTAACACCCCTGTCCTTGATACACTTTACTACCTCAAATTCCGTCTTTGCATCAAGAGCAGAGGTTGCTTCATCAAGTATTATGATCGAAGGATCCTGCGCAAGCACACGGGCAATTTCAAGTCTTTGTTTTTGTCCTCCTGAAAGGTCACGTCCGTCCGGAGCCAGCTTATAATTATATCCGCCGTTTCTTGCCATAATATCATTGTGAAGCTGGGCATCTCTTGCGGCAATGATCATTTCATAATCCTCAACAGATTCGTCCCACATAACGATGTTGTCTGCGATAGTACCTTCAAAAAGGGTAATCTCCTGATCTACCACCGCAAGAGAACCTGTCATCACATCTCTCGGATGCTCCGATCGGGGCTTGCCGTCAAAGAGTATATCTCCGCTCCACGGATCATAAAGCCCCGAAATGAGCTTTGAAAGAGTAGATTTTCCGCAGCCTGATGCACCTACAAGAGCCACTCTTCCGCCAGGCTTTATGCTGATCGAAAAATCCCTTATCAGCGGGTCGGACAGCTTTGAATAACCGAATGTGACATTTTTAAGCTCCACGTTTCCCCTCAGCTTTTTCAGCTTTGTATTTTCATCGGCATTATCCTCAGTATTGGGGTCGGTCGGATATTCCATGACATCTTCCACACGCTCCATTTCGGTACGCATTTCCTGAAGCATCTGTCCTGCGGAAATAAAAGTCATGACAGGCGCCATAAATGCGCCAAGAAAGCCCTGAAACATCTGAAGACTGCCAAGCGTAAAGCTGCCCTGCATAACGAACCATATTCCGATAACTAATACTGCATAGTTTGCGGCCGTTCCCAGAAACAAAGGGATCATTCCAAGATAATTATTGAGTCTTGCAAATTTTACGTCCTGCGAATTAACTGATGCCTGATAGCCTGCCCATCTCTGAAAATAGCCTGCCTCTGCGCCGCTTGCTTTTATAGTCTCGATCATTTCAATACCGGCAGCGGTCGTTGCGGCGAGAATAGCGCTGTCACGCTGTTTTACCCTTGTAATATTTGTGCGCTTTTTTGATATTATCCTTGAAACGATGATATTAAGAACAAGAGTGCTGATACCAACAGCCGTCAGAACGATACTCTGAGTGATCATCAGCACAAAATAGAACACCATCAATATTGAATTGAGTACAAGGGGCACAAAAGTGGTGATAAGTGAATTGGCGATCCCGGCATTTGTGCTTTGACGAGACTGTATATCTCCCGCCATACGCTGCCCAAAGAATACCATAGGCAGATGAAGGACCTTCCACATATAAGTCGTACTGCCTATCACCGACATTTTACCATTGATCTTTAGGCTGTATATTGCCTGAACCCACCCAACAACTATTTGTATAAGCGCTAACAGAGTCATCACCGCTATGTACGGATACAGCCATTCACTGTTTGTACCTGTAAGGAGCCTGTCCATGAATATTTTGGACATAATGGGGTTTATGATACCGAAAGCCGAGGTTATTACCGACGCAAGAATTACAAATGCCACAGCCGTTCCTGCTCCGATAAGCCTTTTTCTTGCAAAGGCTAATGTACTTTTTCTCTTGCCGCCCGGTTCAAAATTCTCACCCGGAGTAATATTCATGGTAATTCCTGTAAATGACTTGCCGAATTCTTCAGGGCCTACCTTTATGCTGCCTTTTGCCGGGTCATTTATACAGGCATACTTGCCCTTGAAACCGTTAAGCACAACAAAATGACTAAAGTTCCAGTGTATGATACAGGGAAACTTTCCTTTTTTTCTCAATATCTCAGGTGTACGGCTGAAAGCCTGAACCTTGAAGCCATAGCTTTTTGCTGCTCTTGAGATATTTTTTGCGTTTGAACCGTCACGTGAAACCCCGCAGTCTGATCTGACCTGTTCAAGCGGCACCCATTTTCCGTAATATGCCATTATCATCGCAAGACAGGCCGCACCACATTCAAGGGCTTCAAGCTGCATTATAACGGGAACCTTTGCAGCACCCTTTGTAACGGTCGGTTTTATTTTTACATTACTCATCGGTTTTCCTCTTAATTCAACAGAAATTGTATCGGATGAATACTCTCGGTTACGATCCTGACATCATACTTTCCGTCGGAAATTTTTACAGGCGCATATGCCAACGATCTGCCGTATTCGTCCTTTTCAACTTTAGAGACTTCATATTCATCATTACCGATACGCACAGTCATTCCCGAAGCTACCTCTTTTCCGTTATTTTCGGTGACCATAATGACCGCCTGACCTTCCTTTACCTCAGCCACACCGTATGAGATGGTTTCAAGAGTACCTGCTGCGCTCCACACAAACAGACCGCCCAGCAGAATAATTACCGCTGCCAACAGCACCCATATTCCCGGATTGGCCACCTGAAGATAATCCGTAAGCTGATCGGGACTTTTTATGTTGTCAAGTGCTTTTTTTCTGAAAATTCCTGATGCTTGTTCTCCCATATTGACCTCCTTAAATCAACAAAAGCGAAAAACCTATCCGTACATAAGTACGTCAGGTTTTTCGTTATCCGTCAATTCATTTATAGTGAAATTTTCATTTTTCTGAATTCTGACCAAAATCAATTGATGTAAGATTATGCCATCCGCTCATAGCATCAACGCATTTTTCGTACCAGCCGTTTTCATAAAACAGACATTTGGTCATATCGGATCCTCTTCTGTCACCGGTAAAAAGCAGTCCGAGTGCAGGACAGCCTCCGCTGCACCATCTGAAATACCTGCATTCATCGCATTTTTTGTTTGACTTCCGGAATTTGTACAGATTTGTACACACCTCGGATAAATATGCGCTTTCCGTAAGAAGCTCCCTGAGCGTTGTTTTTCCTAAATTGCCGAGATGAATACCGTTTTCTTCGTAATAGCCGGACATCTGAAGGCATGGAACTACATCCTTGCCTGATGTAACGCCGATCATTCCACGGTTGCCCCTGCATACAGGCTCAGTCGCTTTATACTCACCGCCGGGACAAAGAACAGCTTTCAGCCCGTAGCTTTTTGTCTTGGAATACAGCTCCATAAACTGCCAGACAACAACATTCATATTCATACCGCTGTTCTTATACTTTGAAACAAAGTCAAGCATCTTACCGTAATATTCCTCTATCCCTAAACAACTGTCCGGAGAATTCTGCACCCACCTTGAAACCTCTGTGGTGCGTATCAATCTCATAGCTTCAACGCCCATATCGTTTAATCTTTCGGCAGTTGGATAAAGGGTATGCAGATTACGTTTGTGTACCTGCGTCTGTACCATCACCCTGAAACCGTTTCTGACGCAAAGCTCTATTGCGGAAAGTGTGCGTTCCTCTGCGCCTTTTCTGCCTCTCATCCAGTCGTGACAGCCGATGCCGTCAAACGAAATCTTCATCAGCGGATCGCATCCCAGCTCCCTGAATTCATCAAGTATTTCCTTCGTCAGAAAATAGCCGTTGGTATTCAGTTCCTCAACGAACATATCCTGCCTGTATATTTCACGGATGATATCAATAAATTCAGGATGAAGCATCGGTTCACCGCCGGTGATCGTAAAAGCATGGATCCCGCAGTCCTTTGCCTGCCTTAGCAAATCAACTGCATCCTTATAGCTCCATTCAGTCATCAGCGGAGAATTATCCGCAGCATTAAAGCAGTGCAGACAGTTATAGTTGCACTTTCCGGTAATCATAAAGTTCATTTTAGGGAAGTAGCGGTGGTCATAGCTTTTGTGCCGTGACCATTCGCAAGGCTTCTCTCCCCTGCTGCATTTTTCTATCAGTCCCCGCTCAGCAAGACTGTCTGCTGCTGCACTGTCGGGAATATCATGTTCACCGTCACAGAGCAGCAGCAAATCGAATTCCTCTTTTGTCAATCCCTTTGCATAAGGCTCATCCTTTATGTAGTAGGCTCTCGGAACGAATTTCCAGCTTCGCAGGGCTATGTTTTTATTGGTTCTATAATACATATATTTCTGACCTTTCAACTGGGCGGTGTATCATACAGGAATGATATACCTCTCGGAAAAAATGCGGTCAAACTCCAGCTTATTTAACGATAATACTTCCCGTCCAAAGGACAGTAATGAAGGTTACTGAGCCGTAACCGGTTTTACCTTTTAATAGTGTCAACTAAAGCAAGAGGATGCAGATGGTCTCCTTGATCCTCCCACAGGGTGTAGTGTTTGTAACCCGACTTATCGACATAGTAATTTATATACCTAGAGCAAGAAGTATTATTACAATAAAGCTGTCTTTCTGACGAACCACATTCAGGGCAGAACTTGCCTTTTACAGCATCTCCCCTGCTATAACCGCAGCCGCCGGACACAGCCTGCAAAGCGTCCTCAGACAGCTCCAAATCGTTTTCCGCAGCAAGTTTCATAAGCTCTTCTTCTGTCTTGCAGTTCTTCGCTTTCTCCTGCAGTTCGGGTGAAAGCTCGCTGATGTACTTTTCAAGTTCTTCTTTTTTCATGGTGAATCCTCCTATCACTTATTTATACTCTATATCATCTTCATCGACGAATTTCTTGCACTTGTTGCAATAATATGTCTTTTGACCTGCGCCCCAGTACGACAACTCTGAATCGCATTTTTTGTGATAAGGCTTGTCAGAATTGTCAGGAAATAAAAAGTCAAAGCAACCGCCGCCTGTTACAGCCTCAAGAGCATCATCAGACAGCTCAACGTCATTTTCTGCCGCAAGCTCAAGAAGCTCCTCCTTTGTTTTGCAGGCTCTGGCTTTCTCCTGAAGTTCGGGTGAAAGATCGCTGATGTACTTTTCTAATTTTTCGTTTTTCATAAAACTTCCTCCTCTGTAATTTTCAGAAATGACCTTTCCGGAATGATGATAAAAAAATCGGATTATAACAATCTTGAAAACAAGAATATATATATCTATATTATACACCAAACAGAACTAAAATCCAAATCAAAAAAATCTCTATTTCAGCGATAAAGTTTTGTGCAGGAATACTAACTCAGAAAAATTATTAACAAAACAATTATTATAATATATAATAAAACACGTGTTGCAGAACATATGTTTTATTGTTCCCCCAATTAAATC
>DBWG01000125.1:0-5384 GCA_002308635.1 Ruminococcaceae bacterium UBA1244
CGGGTGTTTTCTTTTGGCTTCATTATTTTTCTTGATATATGCGGTGTTGCCTAAATTCTTTGTGGTTATAAACGGAATTCTATCGGCTTTAGGTGATGATAATGAGATCAGCTTACGAAATGAAATACGTTCATCCGGTATCAGAAAGAACATCGATCCAAACGGTCAGATCCCATCCAGTTCTCATCATTCCCTTGGCACAAAAAGCCGGCCGTTCATCATGTATCAACACTGAGACCGGTCGGCTTGTGATTTTACTTATAATTTAATTTCGGACCTTCATTCTGTCGGTTCGGTTTATTTTCCTTCTGCTTTTCAGCAATATCCTCTTTGATCTGTTTTTCTCCGAACTTATTTTTGAATTCTTTGTTTTTTGCCTTGCTGATGATAAAAGCATTGTAGAGCTTGTCCGGTTCGGCACACATTGCTTTCACCTCCGCATCTGACTTATCCGCTATTGTCTTGAAAGCAGGGTCGTTCATGATGAGTTTTATGCCGTCACGCCTGTTCAGCGGAGAAAGAGCCTTTATGAGCTGTTCGTTGTTTTTTACAGTATAAAAATCGCTCTTCTGCACAGACTTGTAATATATCTCCTGTGCCGCACATTTCAGGAGATCGTTCTTATCAGTTTCCTTCTGCGCCAGGTCAATCGTCCTTGTCAGAGATACTTGCAGCTTATTCCTTGCGGAATCCATATCTTTGATTTGCGCTTTGTGACGCATATTAAGCAGACTGACGGCTATGAGGGATTTATTATTCTTCAGAACATCGCAGGCTCTATACTTCTGCTTGCTGAGAGTGCTGCCTTCTTCATATCTTCTTATACCCTGATAAGTATCGGCGCTGCGGGAGAGAGCCTTGAACTGAGCATACAGCTTTTGCATTTCAGCCTCAGTCATTTCGGCGTTGGGATCTCTGTTCTTGTCAAGACGTTTTGAGATCGTATTCACGCTGCTGATCAGCTCATTCATATTGTTTTTGACATCCTTATATTGACTGGAGGATTTGTGAAACAACGGATCTGCGGCTCCAAGAACTTCTTTCATGTCCTTACAGGATCTCTTCAGCTTCCGGATAAATTCCTTGTGAGTGCCGACATTGTCCCACTCCGCATCATCCTTCGGCTGAGCACGGCTGATGACCTCATCCATCTTTTTGGTGAATTCCCTCTCGGCTTCAGTGCAAAGCTCCTTATACTCCTTCTTTTCCTCTGCATTCATGCCGAAGCTCTTCACCCTGGCAGCCTTGGCAAAGATGAGCGGAGCATTCTCTTTTTCATCCTGTTCCGCATTCTGTTCTGCTTGGTTTTTCAGCTTTTTATTATTTTTGACCGCATCCTTCCGTGCGTTGTTCGCCTCCCGGAATATACCCTTGATATTCAGCTTTTCAAAGGAATAGTCTCCTGATCCCCACTCATCGTTCTGAACGACCTTGACCTTCCCGTCGTTCAGATCATTTTTCAGGTCGTCAATACGATCCAGAACGGCTTTCTGTGCGGCCTTGGAAAGAGCGCTCTTCTTCAGCCTGTTTTCAATTTCCTCTTTATATTTGCCGTCTCTGATCTTTTCCGCCATTTCTTCGGTCATAACAGTCACGTTGGTATGATCGGGATTCTGTTTTCCGAGACCGAAGGACATATCATTATCTATGCCCTGCACTCCGATGAGCTTCTGCTTCTGGGGATCACTGTTATCAAACTGATAGAAAATATTTCTCGAATGCCTGTCTGTGTTATTGCAGATGTAGTCGATCACCTGCAGATCGGCAAGGCTTTTCAGACCCTGAGCATTGTTGAATGCGGCTTCTGAATTTTCCTCTGTCAGCCTGCCCAGACCTCTGTCGGGTTCGATATACCTGATGTCTTCGCCCTTCGCCTTCTCCATAAAGACGCCTTCCATTATCTCTCCGCCGCTGAGCACCTGCACATTACGGCTTCTTGCCAGCAGCTCAGGCTTGCCGAGAGCATCCGCAACCTCGCTCATGGTCACGTTCCTCAGATCTGTACGTTCGTTTTGATCCGCGCCTATATCATAATAGTGACCAAGGTTCTGTATCCTTCTTGTTATACCTGATCTCACTTCGTGGAACGCTTGATCGAAATCGTTATTATTGTTCAGGGAAGGATCGTTTATACCTAATGAATCCAGGGTGAGAGTCGTTGCCTCTATATGAATATCGACCAAGGCTTCACTTCCGCCGTTCGTCTGCAGATGATCCTTCAGCCTGTTCCAGACAGTCTTGTATTTCGGATATTTCTCTGCCGCCTGATCTATTACGGTCCCGACAGCCGCATTTATGGAAGTGACCACCGGCTTTGTAAAGAAACCCTCGACCTTTTTCCCGTTTTCGTTAAAGCTGATAGGAAAACGCTCGGACAAAACTCCGCCGGTAGATTTAACGTCCGCCAGCTCGGGCAGCACCAGCCTGAGGGTGTCCGGATCGTTTTTATAGCTGAGCGCTGTGCCTACGATGCTTCCGACGATCTTTTTCTCCTTCTTGACAGGAAGAGATCCATCATTTCCTAAATCATTGAGGTTTTTTTCGTTATTAATCTCGGGTCTTCTTTCCCTGATTTTTCTTCTTAACGTTTTGAGATTTCTTTCCCTCTTTATTTCTTTACTTTCTTTTTCGAAGTTATTGGAAATATCCTGATTGAATCGCGTCGCCGCCTTATCCATTCTCACAAACAGGCCCTGCTTGTGTGTATCACGTTTAGGATATTTTTTCCACTGCATTTCCGCAAGTTCATTCAGACTGTATTTATTCCAATTGTTGTCATCTATCACCTCTATTTTGTTTTCTCTTATATTATCCATAAGGATCTCTCTGCGCTGCCAGGCGGCCTTTTTTTCATCCTGCGAAAGTCCATGACCATCCAACACGGTATTGAATTGCTCCTCAGTGATATTCTTCATTCTTTCGCAGAAGCTTTTGCTTATCACGACCATATTTTTCGGCTCTGCAAGATGTCCGCCCTTCATCGTACTCGATTTGGTAGAGAAAGAGTTGTCGTTGTCAATGCCAACGATGCGGATGGCTCTTGCATCAGGCTTTCCGCGATTCTCAAACTGCAGGATGAAATTGCCCTGGTGACGGTCGGCATTGCCGCAGATCCAGTCCAGCGCCTGAAGCTCGGACATCTTTTTCTTCAGCTCCGGCGTGTTGAAGGTCTCGTCGGTATAATTGTCGATCTCCGCCATAGTGACCTTACTGGAGTCAAGTCCCTCGACCTCGCTCATGAGCACGCCTTTGATCTCCTTGCCGTCCTGCATAAGCGTGACAGATTTTGCCTCTGCCACAATATCCTGTACGCCGAAGAGCTTTGCCATATCATACATTGCGGCGTTTCGTGAAGCCAGCGGAGCACCTTCCTCTAAATTCAGCGAGAAAGCGTTCTTGCTGTGTTTCGACAACAAAGAATACTGTACAACGAAGCCCCAGAGCCCTTTCTGAACTTCATCCTGAAAATCAAAGAAATCGTCTTTGTTCGTAAGCTGAGTCAAGGACCTGCTGACATCACTGATCTGATCTGTACCATTAAACAGAGGAACCCATGTGATCTGGTTGTACTTATTTGCCACCTGTTCTAAAGACATATTATGCCTTGACGATGCCAATATCGGATCGTTTTTATCAGGATCCAGCGCTTTTACGCAGTCCTTATCCATAAAAAGCTTAATCTTATTCTTAATAGGAGCTTTTCTGATCTGATTGATTATGTCTTTGTAATCATCTCCGAATTTTGCGTCGAGCTTCCGGCACATATTGTCAAACTGAGCCTCTATCTGCAGCGGTACTTCTTTTGTGAAATAGCCCTTTTTGGGTTTTGTCATTCCTGTGTCAGGGTCATAGACGTTGTCAAGTTCCAGGATCACACGGTCGCTCATCTGAGCACCGGCCCGACCCACATAAACGGCAGCCGAACGCCCTTTGAATATCAGCTCAGGAAGTGACATCTTTATATCTGCCTCGGCAGCCGTTCCAAGCGCTTTCTGGTCCGCTTCTATAAGCGGCTTGAGCACATTGGCGATATCCTTGAAGTTCTTTGCCTTTTCGTCATTTTTATCTGCCTCGGCTGCTATTACATTCTGTGCTTTTTCGGCAGCGGTCTCGTAGAAATCACGCAGCTCTTTTAACTGGTCCTTAGAAAGCTCCGGGAATTGACCGTTATTATCCTGCGTGTAATAATCCTCGGTTTTATCTCTGAGTTTTTTGAGACTGTCTGTAAATTCACGGTACACATTATCAACATCATCCTGACCAAGAGAAGCCTCCATATCGCTTATCATTTTCTTGTTGAGGTGCATCTTGATCTGGGACGCTTCAAAGTTTTTATTGTCTGGCATAGTATCACATTCCTTCCGAATATTTTTGTAAACAAGGTCGAACTATCCTATAAGATGGGGTTCTGTAATATATACCCCGAAAAAATCCTGTTTGGGTGCAATTTTTTCTGCAGCAGGATCAAATTTTTGATCAAATCGTCTGCTGCTGTATAGGGCAAAATAAAAATGCATAAAAAGGGAGTCAGATTACAAAAATGTAACAATTCATAAATATACATTATGATATTCTCAGATTTCTCCAGAGCCAAAGACTATTGACCATATGGAAGTAGTTGCCGCGCATACGATTGCCTTTAATTGCATTGCATTTCTCATAAAAGCACCTCAAGATATAAACGAACTTTATCTTCAACATGAAATAGTTTTGCATATTCAGATAATAGAGGGATATTTCGTTCTTTTTGAATCGCATATTGTTTAAATGCTTCAGAGATGATCTGAATATCGACATGAAAGCGCGGCTTTAGAATATCACATGAGGTGGCGCATAAATGGCTAAGAAAAAGAAGAAATCCAAGTTCAAAAAGTATCTTATTCTGACGTGCGGTGGATTAGCATTTGGCTTGTTCATGCTGATGGGTGCATCATCCGCCACGGTAAGTACAGAAGGAGGTCGTCAGGTATCTGTTGCCTCGGCGCAAACTTCCAACCTTGAAACGTATCTCACCACTCGCAGTGAGGAACAAATTGCACTTGTCGAGGCGGCTCAGGCAGAGCTGACAACTCGTGGTGGTGCTGACACAAAAGGCGGTGACAGCTACATTGAAACACTTAATCCCACTCTTCTGAACCAAAAAGTATCAAGAACACATAACATCACACCGCTTAATATTCAATGGGATAGTTACTTTATCGGGCAAATGATGACAAATGCCGGAATTGATATGTCGGACTGGAACGCCGGAGCTTCAACATTTGCCACCAAACTGCACCAGAACGGAAAATTCAATATTGCGGAGGGTTACATACCGAGAGAGGGCGATATCATTTTCTGGGGCAAAAAACTGCGTTCCTTGTCTGACGGACAGACGATAAAAG
>DBWG01000125.1:5487-5618 GCA_002308635.1 Ruminococcaceae bacterium UBA1244
GAGGCTTACATCTATGACCTTTACGACACACAGGGCAATAATCATCACGGCTCATCGGCTTCGTATGAACAGATCATGGGTTACGGCACTGTGGCAACGGATGTAGAGCAGGTCGAATCCACTACCGACAC
>DBWG01000142.1:0-412 GCA_002308635.1 Ruminococcaceae bacterium UBA1244
CGGCGAGCCGCCGGTGCCGACTCCGAGCCGCTCCGGCGAGCCGCCGGTGCCGACTCCGAACCGCTCCGGCGAGCCGCCGGTGCCGACTCCGAGCCGCTCCCTACGGTCGCTTACTTCTTTCAGTGCGAACATTCAGTAACGCACATCCGGTGCGGACGGCTTACGCCGTTTATCCTTCTATTACCGCCGTCGCCCTTAACGGGCTTTGGGCTGCTTTTTTCAGAAAAAATAGTTCTTATTCTATCTGACTTTCCCGCACCTGCTTAGTTCTGATTTTGTGCGTGACCGCACTGGACATTAATTTTCAATTCAATTCCATACTGCGCAGGTTTGATATTATTATTTTGGATTGCTATAGTTAGGGTGCGCATGCTCAGCCAAAGCCGCAGACGTGGAAGAAAACAGCCAAAGC
>DBWG01000142.1:419-580 GCA_002308635.1 Ruminococcaceae bacterium UBA1244
ATGTATGCTATGAAAGTTTCTGCGTTGTAAAGCCGGGTGCGGCAGCTTGCCGCCGCCCGCTTAATCAAAAAACCTCCCCAGAAGGAGAGGTTTTACTTAATGATAAATTGTCAGCGTCATGCTCAGCCAAAGCCGTAGACGTGGAAGAAAACAGCCAAAGC
>DBWG01000142.1:595-9142 GCA_002308635.1 Ruminococcaceae bacterium UBA1244
ATGTATGCTATGAAAGTTTCTGCGTTCAAAAATAGGGTGCGGCAGCTTGCCGCCTGCGTTGTAAACACGTCCAGTGCGGTCACGCACCGGTCACGCACCGCTGAGGACATCGTCAAGAACGGCTTTGAGGGTATCGGCTGACTTTTTCAGTGCGGCAAGCTCGCTTTCACTGAGGTCGATCGGAACACTGCCCTCAACACCGTGCTTTCCGACTATCGCCGGCATACTCAGCGCAACTCCGCTGATGCCGAAATTTCCGGTCTGGATGCTCGAAACAGGAAGGATGGATTTTTCATCCCTCACGATGGCCTCGCATATCCTCTTTACTGACATTGCAATGCCGTAATATGTGGCTCTTTTCTTTTCGATGATCTCGTATGCACTGTTCTTGACATCCTCTGCGATCTTTTCCATTGCTTCGTCATGGTTGAAATAGCCTCTCATCTCACAGAAGTTGTGGAGAGGTATTCCGGAAACGTTTGCACTGCTCCATGCTGCGATCTCGCTGTCGCCGTGTTCGCCGATAATAAACGCATGTACACTGCGGTTATCAACTCCGAGATGCTCACCAAGGAGATATTTGAGTCTTGCGGTGTCAAGCACCGTTCCAGAACCGAACACACGGTTCTGCGGGAACCCGCTGAGCTTTGCCGCTGTATAGGTCAGGATATCTACAGGGTTTGCGACTATCATCATAATGCCGTCTTTGTTGTATTTGGCGATCTGAGGGATCACAGACTTGAATATCCCGACATTCTTCTTTACGAGGTCAAGCCTTGTTTCGCCGGGCTTCTGACCTGCTCCTGCGGTGACTATGATTATTGCGGCATCCGAGATATCTTCATAACCGCCGGCATATATCTGCATCGGCTTTGCAAAGGGCAGTCCGTGGCTGATGTCGAGCGCCTCTCCTTCCGCCTTGTTCCTGTCGGCATCTATGAGGACTATTTCCGAAAAAAGTCCGCTCTGCATGAGAGCAAATGCCGAAGCCGAGCCTACAAATCCGCAGCCGACTATGGCTGCCTTTCTGCTGTTGATTATTATCATACCTATCGTCCCTTTCTGTTTTTTATTTTGATTTTTTCAGGATCCTGACGTAAAGTTTTATCATATTTTTTGCAAATTCCTCTTTGCTGAATTTCTTTGACCGCATGAGCGCATTTTCGGACATCGCTTTACGGAGTTCATCGTCACGCACAAGCCTGAGCGTCTTTTCGATAAATTCCTTTTTGTTTTTGTAGATATAGCCGTTTTTGCCGTCGGAAAGCACTCCTAAAAGACACGGGTCGTCACGGCAGATCAGAGGAAGTCCGCTTGCCATAGCTTCAAGATATGTCAGGCTGTGCATCTCAAAGGTGGACGCACTGAGGAAAGCAATTCCGAGCTTATAGTATTTGTATGTCTCTTCGGGAGAAACAAATCCCGTAAAAGTAACGCTGCCGGATATGCCAAGCTCATGTGAAAGACTTTCAAGGTGTTTGCTGTCGGGACCTGAGCCTGTTATGACAAGGTGAAGCTCCGGCTCATTTCTGACGATGACGGAAAAGAATTTTATCAGCTCTCCGATATTCTTTTCGGGACTGAGCCTTGACAGAACCACAAGTATTTTCTTGTTTTTATCTATACCGTATTTTTTGAGCAGGCTTTCCCTCTCTTCATCGGAGAGTTCCTTTTCAAAGCGGTCAAGCACGATGCCGTTTGGTATGACCGTATTCGGGCAGCGCAGTCCGTAGGCATCGAGCATTTTTTTGGCCTTGTATGAGGGAACGGTTATCACCCTTGCGCCCCTGTATGCCGTTTCCATAAATTTTCTCGTCATAAGCGGAGCGATACCAAAAAGCTCATGCTCGTGAAAAGCAAATTTTGCATAGTCTGTGTGCCACGTCATCACTATTTTTGAACCTGCCCTGCGTGCAACATATTTTGCCATGCTTGCGGCGGAAGCCTCCGAATGTATATGGACGATATCCGGTCTCCACTTTATGAGGCTTTCAAGATATGGATGTCTGCGCACAAAGCTGTAGCGGAAGTCAGGATACAGCGGTATGCTGACCGAAGGCATATAGTATACTCCGTTTTTGAAGTGTGCCCTCCTGTCCGCCGAAACAGTCAGCACACGAACATCATGCCCCATTGCACGGTATGACTCCTCAAGAGTCGAAACAACAACTGCAACCCCGTTTGTAAGGTGGTCATAAGCATCGGTAACAAGAAGAATCTTCATATCTGTACACCCTCACTCCTGATATTTTCTTATTTATTTCACTGCATTAATATGATACTACTTTCTGTCACTCCTGTCAACCGCACAAATCCGGCGCAGAGTCAAACTTTAGCGTGTGAAAAAAAAACGGGCGTAAACTGACACAACAACAAACATGATGAAAAATTACATATAATTTCTATTGATTTATTCCAAAATTATGTTATAATTTTACTATATTACTTTGTGTGATGCGGGGGGATCGTATGGACTTTAAAACCTATGTACAAAGCGTTGTGGCTTCTTATGTCGAAAAACAGAACAGGAACCTTGTTTTCATAAAGCATTATAACACGCTTGATATCACCAAAAGTGAGATCCTCGCAAATGTCGAAAAATCAGACGGCATGATATTCCTCTATCACGAATATTCCATGCACGAGATGCACAGCTCATTTTCTCCCTTTTTGGAATGGATAAAACGCTGCTACGATACCTTCTACAGCAGCAGGATGTCTGTTGAGGACTTTTTGAGAACCTGCGGGGTCTATTCCCTCCATATCGAGCCGCTTGCAGGTTATATCGTCAGCGGAACCTGTTCAAGAAGGGAAGATGTGCTTTATTTTGAGATCGAATATGAAAAATTCCGTATGCTCCAGTCCATACTCAGCATAATAGAGTATATTTCAAAGGAACATAATCTTGTGATGATCCTGTCAAAGTTCCACCTTGCACCCTACAGCACCATAAAGCTTTTCAGGTCTATCGTTGAACAGAACGTCAGAATACACGCAATACTGATGTATAACGATGAGTTCATCATAACAGACTACAAGCGCAGCGTATGGAATGACCTTCTGCAGGCTTCGGCGGATCAGGATCTTCAGCTTGAATGGGGCAGTCTCGACAGCGAAAGAACCATCGACGTTATAGATGAATTCTGGTATGACAAGGACTGCATTGAAGAATATCTCCTCAGACTTAAAAATATGTACTACACATTCTCTTTAGAGGATGCTCTGTATTATGTCAACCATATCCTGAACCTCATCGAAGACAACACTATCATCCTTTCGCAAAATCAGACTCACCGTCTCGTACAGACCGCCGCCCAGATCACAATAAACTGCCGGATGGTAAATCAGGCTCTTGTGATGTGCGACAAAATGACCGCCGTGCAGTGCCACATCAGCAGCGACCCATATATCAGATATAACTACCACTATCTGATAACAAAGGTCAGGATGGTGCTTTCGGAGCTGAAGCTCGTAAAGGAACACTGCCGCAAATGCGTTGAGATCGCTGAAAGCATCGGCGACAGCTTTCTCGCCTGTCAGGCTGAGATACTCCTCTGGTCGGCATGCTGCGGTATGGTCAAAAATATTTTTGAGTATGATTTCAGCTACAAGGTCGGCCCTGAGGTCATCGAAAAAGCAAAAAAATTCGGGTTTATAAACTTCCTTGCATACCTCTACGTCTTCGGCTTTGAAAACGATCCCGAAACCATGCGTGACGCTGCTTCGGGCGCAAAAAGTCTGACTTATTTTGACATGGGCATACATATCGGAACCGTCCTCGGAAACGATAATTTCCTGCTCAATGCCTATATGAAAAATATCATCCTCTATTCCCGTGCGGGATATCACAGCTATGTCCGCAGTATGTATGAAAAGCGGCTCTCTGTTCTCAGAAGACCCAACCCGCTCAGAGAATCCCACATGCTGGCAGGACTTGGCTATAACAGCATCATCCTTGAAGACTATGAACAGGCTCATTCCTACCTCATCGAGAGCGTCCTCAAACTCACCGAGCTTGAACAGCCGGAGGATGTTATGAATTCCCTGTATAACCTTGCAATGGATCATTTTGTTGCGGAGGATTATCTGGAAACGGTAAAAAATATCGAGCTTATAATAAAAATGCTCAAAGAGATGGGCTATCACTCCATAGGCGCATGCAGCACCATGAAGCTCTATACCCTCATCGCTGTGAGCTGCTACTATCAGAAGGAATATTACAACAGCTATTATTACCTCAGCAAAATGGAGATCATCTTTGAACACATGGTACTCGTTCTCCAGAAATCCGAAGAAGGCTCATGGGATGAGGATATTCTTCTCTATCATCTCGTCAAGGGACTTCTCTACAGCTATGAGGACAAGCCTGAGCTTTGCCGTGCCGAATTTGAAGCTGTGAAAGAAAAAGCCGGTTCCGCTCCGGGCGCATCCTTCTTTGCTGTCCCCATCGCCTGCACGGAGCTTGCCGCTCTGTATCTGAAACACGGGATGGATGACGAGGCTCACTCTGTCATCTCCTGCGGGCTTGATTTCTGCGAAAAGGAGGGTCTTGTAAAAAAGAAGAAAAGACTTCTCTATTTCCTCGTTCACGGCGAAAGACAGACCGAACCTCTGCTCAAAAAGGACGACCCGCTCCCTATCGACAGCATCGTACAGCTTGCACGTCACGCCGGCACTCAGATAAAGCTTGCCCGCCGTGAAAACGCTATAAAATTCCTCACGGTCCTTCAGGAAGCCATAAGCCGTGATACCATGACGATAAACGACCTCTACAAAAACACCTCCGCCGCTATCAAAAACAGCTATGATATTGACGAGATAGTCATTCTCCACCGCAAGGACGGAAAACGTGTGCTGCTGAGCGATGATGAGGAATTTTCACTTTCTGATGAAGGGTTCGACAGTGTTTTTGATTTCTTCCGCACCTACAAGCAGGCTTTCCTCTCCAACCGTTCCGACAAAAATTTCAATCAGTTCCTTCCGATAGTCAGTGCGTTCCAAAACAAACCGATAATGACTATGATCGGCATACCGCTTCTTGAAGCCTCCGGTTCAGAGACTATATTTTTGGGCTATGTCCGTGTGAAGCGCCGCAGTATCGGCAGCCGTGTCATGCTCAACGGCGATGACCTTATGATACTCAAATTTGCTTTCAGCCAGTTCTGCGAAATGATGAAGCGCATCGACAGCCGTATGGTCATTGAGCGCATGAACCGTCAGCTTGAACAGTCTGCGATCACCGACCACCTCACCGGCATAACTAACCGCAGCGGCTTCAGCAAACAGGCGGAGATCATCTGCTCCTCTGACAGCAGCAGGAATATCGTCCTTCTCTATCTTGACCTCGACAACTTCAAATATTACAACGATACCTTCGGCCATGATGTCGGCGACCTCGTTCTCGTTACCTTTGCAGAGCTTTTTAAGCGGATGACCAGAGGAAACGGTCTTGCTGTACGATACGGCGGCGATGAATTTATCATAATGCTCTACGACAAGACCGAACAGGACGGCGCATTGTTCGCACAACAGCTCTACCGTGAGATCAGCAGCGGATTTGTTGATGAGATCAGTGCAAAGCTCGGCAGACAGATAACTATTCCCGATGAAAAGAAAATTTCATGCTCTATCGGCATCGCCGGCTTCAAGAGCGGTTCAAAGGAAGAATTTGAGCTTGCACTGAACCATGCGGACGAAATGCTCTATGATGTCAAGCGCAACGGCAAATCACACTACAAAGTCTATGGCGGTCTGAACTAATATGGAGTGTGGAGTTATCAATAGATTACTGCAAGAATGTTTTTGCGATTTTCAGTTTCATGGTGCGTCCTCATTGTAGTTTCAATGTCAGGTACATTCTCACTGATTCGTCAAGTGTTTTTTGATAAAAATTTCAAAACTATTCAAAAAAACACCCCGTACATTTGAGTACGAGGTGTTTTTTATTTGTGCTTTAACTCAATGACATTGCCCAACAGGGAAGGCTTTTTTGTAGTGGTAAATTGTCAGCGCCATACTCAGCCAAAGCCGCAGACGCAGATGATTACTATTATACTTTCTGCGTTCTAAAGTCGGGTGCGGAGGCACTCCGCCGCTTTTATACAAGACCCATTATCATGGTCGTTATTCTCACTGCAAACAGTGCAAAAGATACCCACATAACAGGATGGATCTCCCTGATCTTTCCTGTAACGATCTTGAGGACGACCCATGAGATTATTCCGAACATTATACCGTTTGCGATAGAATTTGTGAACGGCATCATTATTATTGCAAAGAACCCGCCTATAGTGTCCGCCATGTCGGACTCAAAGTCCATCTTCGTGATGTTCTTTACCATCAACAGTCCTACAAACATCAGCGCAGGCGCAGTCGCAAATGACGGTATCGCAAGAAATACAGGGTACATCGTGATCGACAGCAAAAACAACACTGCCGATGTCAGGGCGGTAAATCCGGTGCGGCCGCCTGCTGCAACTCCTGTCGTTGACTCAACATAGGATGTTACAGTCGATGTTCCGAGCATCGAACCTGCAATAGTTCCTGCTGCGTCAGCCATAAGAGCCTTTCCCACTCCGGGAAGATTTCCCTTTTCGTCAAGCATATTGCACTCCTCTGCAACTCCGATCAGCGTTCCTACAGTGTCAAAAAGATCTATGAATAAAAATGCAAAAAGAACTACTATGAAATTGACCGCATCCTTGGCTATGTATGAAAAATCAAACTGAAAGAAGGTGTTTTTTGCCATTGATTCTACAGGAGAAAAAACAGAGTAGCCTTCAAAGTTCGGTATTACGGAGTATACTCCTTTTGCGGCATTGACCTGATACCAGCCCAAAAGCTCCGCCGCAATTCCGAACAGCCATGTCGATGTTATGCCGATCAGTATTGCTCCCTTTATTTTGTAGTGCCAGAGTGCCGCTATTATCAGAACTCCCAGGAGCGAAAGCACTACCTGAGGCGAACCTACATCTCCGACTTTTGTAAGATTGGATTCATCGCTGACAACGATCTTTGCACCGTTCAATCCGACAAACACAACAAAAAGTCCGATACCTGCCGAAATTCCCAGCTTGAGGTTTTTCGGCACTTTGTTCACAAGCGTCTCACGGAACTTTACGAGAGAAAGCAGCACAAATATTACGCCCTCTAAAAGTATTGCGGTCAGGGCTACCTTCCAGGGGTCTGTTACTCCCTGTTCTGCAAGCTGCGGTACAACGGTATATGCAAAATATGCGTTGAGTCCCATGCCGGGTGCGAGTACCACAGGATAGTTGGCGTAAAAAGCCATTATCATCGTTGCGAATGCCGCAGATACTGCCGTTGCAGCAAATATTGCGTCAGCAGGCATCCCGGCGGCAGAAAGTATGCTCGGATTTACCGCAAGGATATATGCCATCGACAAAAACGTTGTCAGTCCTCCGATAAGCTCATTCCTTACAGTCGTCCCATGATCTTTCAGCTTGAATATCTTTTCCATTTTTAACCTCCTGATAAAAAATCAGTAGCGTCTCATATTCTGATTATATGGATCGCCGTACTGACCATTATACTGCTGAGGAACTGACGGCTGCTGCATCTGAGGAACTGACGGTTGCTGCATCTGAGGAACTGGCGNNCGCGGCTGGTTATTATATCCGCCGTAATATGTCTGGGATGCTGCGGCATACGGAGGAACACCGTAACCGTTTGTATCGCCGTTTATCTCGGAAAGCCTGATGCGGTTATGATCGTCAAAAGCACTGATAATAAAGGCGTTTATCAGATGTATACCGCACACTGCAGAAGAATTCAGCAGCATCTGGAAGAACGTGTTCACACTGTAATCATCTCCCCATCCGTTAATGGAACCGGAAAAAATTGACAGTACAAGACATACCGCCGCACCAACGAGAGCTTCTATCATTACAGGCAGTCCGTGATTTTTGATATGCCCGCTGTATTTCTGTTTACGTGCTTTTGCAAAGGCAATGGCGTTTTTGTCGTCAACCGTACAGATAAAGTGAAACGCAGTCAGAGCAGGCAGTATCATAACTATTCCCTGAATAAAGTATGTGCATACAGTTGCAAATATCATCCTGTCATATTTTTCGGTATCTATCCTGTATCTGCTGTATTCGTCCTTAATCTTATTGATCTGATCGACAGAATATATCGTGTTTCCTATCGTACAGAACAATATTACCGCTATGACAACGAATAAAAGACCTAAGGCTATTGCGGATTTTCTTTTGACCATATTGATCTTCCTTTCTGAAAAAATTAACAAGCATATTATACACTATAAATACCGTATTTTCAATAATTTTCCTTAATATTTAATTGTTTTGTATATTTTACACAATCAATGATCTCTGTTTCTGATTTTAAAGGGTAAGCAAAATCCCTGCCGGTCTAATTTTCGGCAGGGATTTTTTTGTATGCTTCTTTTACAGTGTATCCATGTCCGTGACAAGAATATTGCTGTTGTTTATCTTGTTAGTTTTTCTTTTTCCGTTCCTTATCAAATTCCGGATTGAATGCATAGAAATTTCTGCTGTCAAGCTT
>DBWG01000150.1:0-5519 GCA_002308635.1 Ruminococcaceae bacterium UBA1244
CCGAATACATAAGCGGCTTTGTTGAACGGACCGCCCATGTCTATGGACATCATTGCGCCGAGAATACATCCGAGAAGAACGCCGAGGTTGTGGTCGCTGAGCCATGTAAGACCGTTGTTGAGACCGCTGTTGATCTCACCCATTATCGGGTTGACAGCACACATCATAAAGCCTATCATTCCGAGACCTGCCAGCGGATAAATGAGTACGGGTTTTATTCCTTCAAGAGCTCTCGGGAAATTACTGCACAGTTTTTCGATAAGAAGCATCAGCAGTCCGCCGACAAAACCTGCAAGCAGTGCGCCGAGGAAGCCGGAAGGTATTGTATCAGCAGCAGACGGGTCGGTAAAGGTAGCACCTGTCGATGCAAGATAGCCGCCGACAAAACCTACAAGAAGTCCGGGACGGTCGGCAATTGACATTGCAATAAAGCCTGCAAGCAGCGGCAGCATGAAGTTGAACGCAGCCTTTCCTATTACCATAAACCATTTTGCCGTGTCGGTCACAGAACCGAAATTATTGTCGCCTGCATATCCGAAAGCAGTATCTATAAGGAAGGCTATTGCTATGAAGATACCGCCTGCAACAACAAACGGGAGCATGTGAGATACGCCGTTCATCAGGTGCTTATAGAGCTTTCTGCCAAAGCTCTCTTTTCCGTCTGAGGAAGATGTTTCGGCTTTCTTGTCCGAATGGAACACGGGGGCTTCTTTGTTGATGATCTTATTGATAAGCTCTTCGGGCTTGTGGATGCCGTCTGCAACTTTTGTGGAGAATACCGGCTTGCCGTCAAAACGGGCTGTTTCTACACTCTTGTCGGCGGCGATGATAATGCCGTCACATTCTTCGATCTCCTTTGCGGTCAGGACATTCTTTGCACCGCCTGAGCCGTTTGTTTCGACCTTGATGGTAATGCCCATCTTCCCGGCGGCTTTATTGAGAGCCTCAGCTGCCATATATGTATGTGCAATGCCTGTCGGACAGGCTGTAACTGCAAGAACTCTTATTTTTCCGTCCTTTGCGGGGGCTGCGGCTTTTGCTTCTTCTTTTTTTGGCTCTTCCTTTTTAGCTTCTTCGGGGAATTTTTCGGTCTCCTTTTCATCAATGAGCTTCAGGAACTCATCAGAGCTTTTTGCAGCCTTGAGTTTTGCGGTGAAGTCCATATCCATGAGCATCTGCATCATCCTTGCAAGCACTTCAAGGTGAACATCGCCGTCCGTCGTTGCAGCGATCATAAATATCAGCTTGCAGGCATCCCCGTCAGGCGAATCATAATCTACGCCGTCAGGAACAGTCATTGCAGTGAGCGCAGGTGCTTTTACTGCCTCGCTTTTTGCGTGAGGGATGGCTATTTCCATGCCTATCGCAGTTGTGCCCATTTCCTCTCTTTTGAGGATGCCTTCTTTGTAGGCAGCTCTGTCTTTCAGGCTGCCGCATTTGTCGTGAAGTGCAACGAGCTTTTCGATAGCCTCAGATTTGCTCTTCACCTTTGCACCGATCTCAATACCCTGCTTTTTTAACAGATCAGTAATTCTCATTTACTATACCCCCTTTTTTATAGTTTTTGAAGTATCTCCTCTATCTTCCTTCTGTCAGCAAGTCCGGGAGAGAATGCAGTTGCATTTCCGCAGGCCGTTCCGAGCTTCAGGGCATATCCGTAGTTGCCGGTCTTTTCAAATCCTGCGATAAATCCTGCCACCATCGAATCACCGGAACCGACAGTGCTGAGTACCTTTTCCTTGACCGTGCCTGAACGGTATGTACTGCCGTCCTCCGCAAAAAGAACCGCCCCTTCTCCTCCGAGAGAAACTATTACATTTCTTGCGCCCATCTTCATAAGCTCCCGTGCGCATCTTTCGGTCTCCTGTTCACTGCCGGCATCGGTATTGAATATCTCAGAAAGCTCCTGACGGTTCGGCTTGATAAGGAACGGCCGGTATTTAAGACAATTCAGAAGCAGCTTTTTGGTCGCATCAACAACGATCCTCACCTGTCTGCCTTCAAGACGGCTGAGTATCCTTTCGTAAGTATCGTCAGCAACGGTTTTGGGAATACTTCCGGCAAGAACTATCGTATCTCCGTCCGTGATCCTGTCGGTCTTTGCAAGAAGCTCATTGAATTCCTCCTCGGAAATGTGCGGTCCCTGAGCATTGATCTCGCTTTCCTTATCAGCCTTCATTTTGATATTGATCCTCGAAATGCCCTCTTTAAGCCTGATAAATTCCGAACAGATATTCTGGTCACGCAGTCCCTTTTCGATCGCATCACCTGTGAAGCCTGCGCAGAAACCGAGAGCGGTACTCCTGATATCAAGCTGTGAAAGTATGCAGGAAACATTGATGCCTTTTCCGCCGATATAATATTCCTCGCTCGTTGTGCGGTTAGTGATGCCGCTCTCAAACCTGTCAAGATGAACAACATAGTCGATCGATGGATTCAGCGTCAGCGTATATATCATGTTTTCACCTCCCTTATAACGGTTTTGTCATTAAAGCCTCCATAAGGCAGCTTATCTGTTATGATGCAGCACTTTTTAAGTTCCGCAAAGGTAACGGGATAGACCTTTCTGAATTTGCTGTGATCTGCAAGCACGAAAACGGCAAAGCTCTTTTCAATGGCTTTTTCCTTCATCATAGCCTCTTCGCTGTCCTGAGTCGTAAATCCGGCTTTGATATCAATGCCGTTAGCACCGATAAAAGCCTTTGTAAAATTGTATTTCAGCAGGCTGCGTACTCCCTCAGAACCAACGATGGATGCTGTAACGGGCTTTATCCTTCCTCCGATCATATAGGCATTCAGTCCTTTTGAAAGAAGCTTTTGTGCATGGATGATACCGTTTGTGACAAATGTTGCTTTTGTCTGGACGATATGGTCAATAAGCCTTGCGGTGGTCGTTCCGGAGTCAATGTAGATAAAATCGTCATTGTTGATAAGCCCCGAAGCATATTCTCCGATGATATTCTTTTCTTCGGACATATGAACTTCACGGACATTTACTTCGTCCTCAATTGCGCCTTCGGTGCGGGCTATTGCCGTTGCACCTCCATAGACCTTGCGCAGCTTTCCGTCACGGTCAAGCACCGTCAGGTCACGGCGTATGCTGGATTCGGATGTTCCGACAAGAGCGGCAAGCTCCGTCACTGTTGCGGCATCTCTTTCTTCGAGGATCTCCAGGATCGCTCTGTATCTTTCCTGAGTCAGCATATCCATCCCCCGTTTTTGTTCCCTTTTGTATTGATTATACCATTATTTTATTTAAAGTCAAGCAAAATCAATCAAGTTCTTTCAAAGTTAATCAAACGTTAATCTTTTATTCATACTATAATGCTATAATTGCAACATGGGTGACTATTTGTACAAATTTTATTCCAAAGTCTTTCAATATTTCACAAAGGGGGCTTATCATGGAAAACAAAGAAAAATATTTGCGTCTGCTCTCAGAAAAATATCCCACAATGCGTTCGCTGTCACGGGAGATAATCAATCTTTCCGCAATACTGAACCTGCCGAAGGGCACGGAACATTTTATGAGCGATATTCACGGAGAATACGAAGCCTTCTGCCATATCCTCAACAACTGTGCCGGGGTCATCAGGGAAAAAGCCGACATGATATACAGCGAAAAGCTCTCAGACAGCGAGATCGAGGAAATATGTACCATAATATATTATCCGAGAGAAAAGCTGGGTCTGATAAAAAAAGACCATGTTATCAGCTCTGACAGATACAGACTTATAATAAA
Source organism: Ruminococcaceae bacterium UBA1244 (assembly GCA_002308635.1). Taxonomy (GTDB): domain Bacteria; phylum Bacillota; class Clostridia; order Oscillospirales; family Acutalibacteraceae; genus UBA1213. Next base: position 3,743 of record DBWG01000150.1, read on the forward strand.
CCGCATGATCGAGATAGCGGCGGTGCTTTCTTCAAAATATACCCGCTCAAAGGTACGCAAGGCTATGCCTGTGGATTACGCATATATTATTGACGAGCTTATCCATGCACAGAAGGACGAGGACGACAATCAGATCAGATATCACGAAAGAATACTCAACAGTATAATAGGAATTGATGCGGATGATTTTATTGAAGCTCTTGCCGGACTGATAAAACGTCTTGCCGTGGATCATCTTCATATTGTCGGCGATATTTTTGACAGAGGACACGGTGCCGACAAGATACTTGATATGCTGATGAAGCACCATTCTCTTGATATACAGTGGGGCAACCATGATATCCTGTGGATAGGGGCCGCCGCCGGAAACGAAGCCTGCATCGCAAACGTTGTGAGGGGCTGCATAAAATACAACACCCTCGAAACTCTCGAAAGCGGATATGGCATCAGTCTGCGTGACCTCACTGTCTTTGCAGGAAACACATATTCAAACGGCAGTGCCATGGAAAAGGCGCTGCGGGCAATTACCGTTATACAGTTCAAAGCCGAAGGACAGATCATCCTGCGCAACCCTGAGTACGACATGAAGGACCGTCTTATGCTCGGAAAGATCGACCCCGTCAGCGGCACGGTCAGGATCGGCGAAAACGACTACCCTCTCAACAACACAGACCTTCCGACCATGATATGGGATTCACCATACAAATACAGCGATGAAGAGCAGAAGATCATTAACTGCCTTAAAACGGCATTCATCAACAGCGTCAGACTGCAAAGGCATACCCGCTTCCTGCTTGAAAAGGGCAGTATGTATCTCTGTACAAACGGCAATCTCCTTTATCACGGATGTATACCTCTCGATGACGAGGGCAATTTCTTCGGGGTCAGGGTACTCAACGGCGTGTATAAAGGAAAAGCCCTGTTGGATATTTCCGACAGGACTGTGAGACATATTTATTATTCAAAAGAAAAAAATAACGGCGAGCTTGATTTTCTCTGGTATCTTTGGTGCGGCAGGCGTTCGCCGCTGTGCGGGAGAAACATCAAGACATTTGAAAGATACTTTATCTCAGACAAAAGCACGTGGCACGAAGATTCCGACCCGTATTACAGCCATTATGAGACCGAAAAATGCTGCAGCATGATACTCCGTGAGTTTGACCTTTATTCCCCGTATTCCCACATCATCAACGGTCACACGCCTGTGCTTGCCTCAAGGGGCGAGCAGCCTCTCAAGGCAAACGGAAAACTTCTGGTTATCGACGGCGGATTCTGCAAGGATTATCAGCCAAAAACCGGCATCGCCGGCTATACTCTTATCTACAATTCTCACGGTCTCAGGATAAAAGCACACCAGCCCTTTGAGAGTATCGAAAAGGCTCTTGAAGAAAATGTGGATATCATTTCCAGCTCGCAGCTTATCGAAACGGAAAAGAACCGCATAATGGTCAAGGATACCGACAACGGCAAAAGAATAATGGAAGAAATAGACGACCTTTATGAGCTTCTGGAGCAGTACAAGCTAAAAAACGATATCTGAACAGATGAGCAACAGGCTTTATGCCGGAACGAAAGGAAGCTCATATTCGTCATAGCTGAAATCAAACGATACTTCCTCAAATGACTGTTCGTAAGGTTCTTCTTCGGATGCCTCGCTCTTTTCAGGCTCTGATACTTCTTCCGCCTTGCTGATCTCAGGTTCGGATGACAGCTCGGAAGATACTTCATCCGGAACCGATGTGTTCAGTGAAGTTTCGGTCTGTGAAGGTTCGGAATT
>DBWG01000150.1:5605-14331 GCA_002308635.1 Ruminococcaceae bacterium UBA1244
ACATCCTGAACACTGCTTTCAACTGCCGGATCTGATGAAGGTTCGGCAGTTTTACTTGTTTCGGGAGCATCCGTGCTTTCCGATGAAGATACCTCGGCTGCTGATGATGTATTGGCGGACGATGTATTGTCTGCACTGCTTTGTTTTGTATCATCCTTCTTGGAGCAGGCTGTTAACAGCAGAGCAATAAGTGCTGCCAGACAAATAAACAAAAGTCTTTTTTTCATGGAATATCTTGCCTCCTATATTTTTTCGTATCATTTATAACTAAACGACCGGCAGCTCATAGCGGTCGCTGTAATTGACAGTAAACGGATATACAGCTTCGGCCGTTTTGCCGTCCTGATCTCTGACGGTGACAGTAAGTTCAAAATTATTCTTACCTGTTTTTGTGTAATCACCGATCTGTGTTTTGTCAATTGAAAACTGCGGGTCAGTTCTGAAATCATAGATGAGCTTCCAATTTGAGGTATCCTTTTCCCTGATTTTCAGAGAATAGGTGTACTTTCCTGCACCGCCCTCAGCGTCTGCAATGAAGACAGTCCCTTTACGATAACTTACCGTGCTTATTTTATCCTTGAAAGCACCGCCGGCGGAAAGCTTTTTGGCAACTCTGAAAAATGTGTATTCCGACTTCTTTACTGTGCCCTTTTCGTCTTTAGCTTTTGTAACAACAACATATTCACCGATATCAGGGATAGTGATAACTGCGTTTCCGGTCTGTCCGTATTTCAGGGCAGCAGTCCATTTATTTGCACCGGATATATATGATTCTTTGTCGGTATAGTAAACGGCATACTGTATCTTTCCTGTACCGCCTACAGATGAAGGCGTAACTGTCAGCGGCTTNNCTGTATCCGATGAAAGAGTGTGTGAGGCAGTAAATGTCTTGAACACTTCAAATTCGGCATAGGCTTTTCTTATATTCCCTGCGGAATTGACAGCCTTTACATAGATCTGGTATTTGCCTGTCTTTGCGGGCTTTAAGGTGACGGTATCGCTGTTTGTGTCGTTTTTGATAAGTCTCCAGTTTGTATCCGTCGGGTTCTTGAAATAGAATTTATAGCTGCATACGACTCCTTCGGATACAGATGCCGTTATTGTCTGTTTCTGTCCCAAGGTGATCCGGGCGTTTTTCAGACTGACACCTGCACTGAAATCGACCGACTCAAATAAAAGATATTCCTTTCTGATCCTTCCTGCAGAATCCCTTGTTTTTACAAGGACTTCATATTTTCCGACAGAAGCGGCTCTGATATCCGCAGTATTCTCCTGTGAATATTTTTTCAGGCATTTCCAGTTTTCGCTGCCGGAGAGCCGGTAATAAAACGCATAGGTACAGCCGGATGATCTTGACGCCGATGCTGTGACCGTACTGCCCAGAACAACCCTTACTGCAGAAAGCGAAGCCTTTCCCTGCACGGCTGAAACTGCCGGCTGTATCTGATCCGGTGTTACGGAAGCAAAAACAGGTACCGGCGCTGCAGATATTGCAAGCGAAACGAGCAGCATGGCTGAAATGTATCGTATTTTCATAAATAAACTCCTCTCATTATGCAAACGCATTTTCTTTCACACTATTATAGCACAAAAAATCGTATTTGTACAGGCTGAATAACTATATTTTTTTAAGCCTGAAAAAACAGCCCGCAGCGATATTTGTCGCCGCAGGCTGTTGGGATATCAGGAAATTATTTTACTTTAAGAGTAAAGTATGTTTTTGCAATTGTTCCGCTGCTGTCCTTTGCTTTGATACATACCTCATACGTACCTTTTTCGGCAGGCTTGATATTGACATAGTTGGTTGTGCTGTAGCTGCGGACAGTTTTCCATGAAGATGAACCGGTCTTTTTGTAGCAGAAAGCATAGGTATAATTACCTGTACCGCCTGTTGCAGCCGCTCTGAGCTTTACGGCTGTGCCGAGATCGGCATTGTCTGATGACATTGTTGCATTTGTCTTTAACTCAGCCGCAACATTGACTGTGAAATACTTTTTGGATACCGTTCCGCTTGCATCCTTGACCTTGACGCAAACATCGTATGAAGCTGCCGAAGCAGGTGTGATAGATGTGACCGCATTGGTCTTGAATGACTGCTTTGTTGTCCAGTTGGATGATGTGGACTTTTTGTAGTATACAGCGTAAGTATAGGGAGCTGTGCCGCCCTCAGCGGAAGCTCTTACTTTGAAGCTTTCGCCTGCTTTTATAGCCGTTTTGCTGAGTGCCGACGTGTTGTTGAGGACATTGTAATAAACGCTTGTTGAACCTGAACCGGAGATCTTGTTCATTGAACCGTTCTGATAGGTATATGTACCCTTTTCAAAGCGGTAGTTTGCGCCGCCTCTGCTGTCCCACTGACCGCTGCCGTTGTTGAAGCAGACATTTACATAATCGGCTGAACCGAGATCAATAGTATACTTGTGGGTATAGCCGGGCTTTTCGCTTGTGGAGATCATAGCCTTTCCGGGAACGTCCGTCCATGCGCCGCTGCCGACCTGATAGTGGATATACGGAGTGCTGTAGCCCTTATAGTAGATCGTGGTGCTGTTTACTACAATATCAATGCCCTTTTCTACTGTAAAGCTTACTGACTTTTCAGCTGCGGCTGTACCGTTGTACATCAGCTTCAGGGTCACTGTGTATGAACCTGTATCATCCGGTATCCAGTTTGCGGAATTATCGGTATTAAGGCTGAGGGTCTTTGTTGCATTGTTGCCGGATACGGTGTAGCTGTAGGTTACAGGAACGCCGCCGGCCGTTACACTTGCTTTGAGCTTAACGGTATCGCCGGTCTTTATTGTGGTCTTATCAGCTGTAAGGCTGTTTATCTTTACAGTGCTGACTTTGAGTGCTGCGGTCTTGCTGACCTCAGTACCTACGGCATCCTTTACCGTTACCTTTACAGTGAAATCACCGGCAGAGGAAGGTGTAAAGTTTGCATTGTTGACTGTAGAATAAGACCTTATCCCCTTTTCTGTACCGTTGAGGATATATGAGAACTTATACTGATACGGAGCTGTTCCGCCGGAAGCAGAACCTGTAACGGCAATGCTCTGTCCCTGAGGGATAATATTCTGTGAAAGCTTTATTGAAGCCGAAAGCTCCTTGGGTGCGGGAGGATTATAAGCGCTGATAGTGCCGTTTGAATAAGTGAATACGCCCTTTGTGAAGGTGTAGTTTGCGCCATTTCTGCTGTCCCACTGGCTGCCGCCGTTGTTGAAGCAAACGTTTGCATAGCTCTTTGTGCCGAGGTCTATGGTATATTTATGTGTATAGCCGCTGACCTCGCTTGTTGCTGTCATAGCCTTTCCGGGAACATCCGTCCATGTGCCGGTCTCGATCTGGTAGTGGATATACGGTGTTGAATAACCGCTGTAGTAGATCGTGACTTCATTTTTCGGAACAGGGTCATCGGAAACAGGGATCGTAACAGTCTTGCTGTCTTCCGTAAACGAGAATCCCGGTTCTGCATTCATAGGATAAACTTTGCTGTTTTTCTTGTCGGAGATATACATTTCCTTGACTTTCATCGTCTCGCCGTTTGTATAGTTTCCGACCGTTATACTCCAGTCATATCCCTCGACACCGTATGCCGCTATATCGGGAACGATCTTTTCGAGGTCTATAGTCATGTGTCCTTCTGCAGGCTCGCCTATTTTTCCAAGATAGTTGTAAGGTATGTGGCCGTAGCCGTGATAGCCTACATAGTTAAGCGGGAAAGCATTCTCGGAATAAGAATCGCCTGTTTTTTTATTCTTTGCGGTAATAGTTACAGGACAAGAATCACGGCTAAAACCATTAAGGGTGTAGACAAGGTTGTAGCCCTCTTTATTGCTCTGTTCGGGGTCAACAGAAATAGAGCCGACACCATGTAAGATACACTCTCTGCGGTCTGTATCGGCGCCGTTTACTGCTGAACGGTAGTTGAGTGCGTCATAAGCGATCCAGAGATATCCTGCGTTGTTGTCTATTTTTCTCGTAGCGCTGAGATACCAGGCACCATTTTTGCCCCATGAATTCAGCATTTTGAAAGCGCCCATTTCGCCTTCATCAACAACGTTGTTGCCGTTTATGTCGGTCCAGATCTCGTCATTATAACCAACGATGGTCATTTCATGTCCGGTCATTCTGCCGCCGATATAGCCCTGAAGGGTAGCGACATTCTCGCCGACAAAGCTGTTGTCGATCTTGTAGCCGCGGGGATTCTGAGTTGTACTTGCGGCGTTGCAGTTCTTTATCTTGATATTTTCGTTCCATTCTTCGATATTGGAATCGAAAATAAGGATCTTTCCGTCGCTGATCGCTTTTTTGAGAATCTTGAGTCTATCGTCATCAGGAGATTTTATTGCAGGCTCTTCCATTGAGAGATAAGAACCGCCGCCGGAATAAAATACCTGAGATTCTTCTCCGCTGTAATAATAAACATAGTCGAGGATCCTGTTGTTGAGTGCGTGCTCCCAGATATCGCCTGTTGCATGCCAGTTAAGATAGTTCGTACCGTAAGTGTTATCGGTCGCGATCGGGACATCTTTGATCGTCGGAACGCCCTGAGTCTTCAAAAGCTCGTAGACACGGTTGCTCCATGTGCCCCAGTCGCATGATTCATTCACATGGTTGTATGCGAAATTAGGAGAATAGGTATTTGCTGTTGTTGTGGAAACGCCTCTTGCCTTGTTGATGGTGTAGGTATACTGATAATATACCGCAGCCCAGGCAACGCAGGAGCTTATACCGCCCTGATCTCCGACAGGCGGCAGATAGATCGAATTCTGGTTTGTGCTGTTGTCAAATTTTGTAGCAAGGGTGTAAGCAGTTCCTGCCTGTGGCTTTGTACCCTCGACCTTAGCCGTATAAGCTTCATATTCGCTTAGTGAGCCAATGATCTTCAGGTTTTCTGCATCTTCTTCGGTCATCGGCCGAACACCGTTTGTGTTGCGGATGACGACATCACTCTCCTGCGGCTGCTCGTTCTGAGCGGCAGAAGCTGCTGCGGAAGCCGCCGGGATAACTCCGGCAAGAAGTGCAGACGCAAGGATACATGAAAGAAATCTTTTTGCTTTACTCTTCAAATGACATATCTCCCTTCAATGTTGATTATTACGGCACGGGTCTTGTATCAAGCCTCATGCTTTTGTTAGATTATACCACAGAAACGAAGCAATTATAATTCTAAAAAAGAATTATAATACACATAAAAATCAATCTGCTGAAATTTGTAAAAAATGGCAGATGTACCAATAATACGACCTCTTTTTTGTGTCATCATACAAAAAGAGTCAAGCGACATTGCCGCCTGACTCTTCTTTATGTTATTCAGCTTGTGAACGCTCGGTTATATTGTTTGTGATATTTTCGGTAGTGGATGTTGAAAGAATACCTTTGACAGGTTCGGCTGCTGCCCTAACAAGACCGTTAAGCTCTTCGTTGAAGCTTTTGCCGTTAAGCGCCTGATTTTTGGTATCAAGTATCTTCATCAGTTCTGGGATACCTGAAAGGGTATCAAGCAGCGCATTGCCTGTCTGGCTGCCCTGTGAGCTGCCGCCGATATTGACAAACTGTGCGTTCTTGCCAAGCTCCGCCATGATAGTGGCGGTCTTTGTTGCGATCTCGATCCTTGCCTGAGTTTCGATCTTGACCTTTTCGATCTCGAAGTTGACCTTTTCGTTGGATGCACGGGCTTCTGCAAGGGCTCTTTCACCTTCCGCCTTTGCCATGAGCTTTGCTTTTTCGGCTTCAGCTTCTGCAATACCCTTCATCCTTGCGACCTCAGCCTCTGCGGAGCCTTCCTTTTTGATCCTGTCGGCTTCTGCTTCTGCCTTGATCTTTATTGCATTTGCTTCCTTTTCAGCAACCTGCACCTGAGCTTCCGCATCTATCTTTTTGATATTTGCTGCGGCTTCCGCTTCGATCTGCTTTCTTTGTTTTTCGGCTTCGGCTTTTGTAGCGATAACGTCCTTTTCCTTCATGGCGGCAAGATTTGCCTGTTCCTGTCTTACGACCTCTACCCGTCCCTGCTGTTCAGCGACCTCCTGCTGACGGACTGTTTTTTGCAGCTCGCCGGCGATGGCAGCGTCAGCTTCGGCTTTGTCGGTCTGTGACCTGAATTCTGCCAGTTTAAGCTTGTTGTCTCTTTCCTTTTCAGCGATCTCAAGCTGTGATGCAAGCTCGTTCTGCTTTGCGGTCTTTTCTGCCGCAGCCTTCTGGGTACGGACTTCCTGATCTACCATTGCTGTGGTAGTTTCGGCGGTCTTTCTCTTTTCCTGCATATCGGGAGCAGCCATGTTGTCGTAGTAACCGTTGTTGTCGGTGATGTCCTGAATGTTCAGGGATACCAGTTCCATGCCCATATTGACCATTTCATCGGAAACGATCTCCTTTACCTTTTCGGTAAAGGTCTGCTTGTCCATAAGCACTGCCTCAGGGGTCATGGATGCGACTATATCACGCACAGCACCCGTCAGTGTCAGGCGGACATCATTGATGATACCGTCCTGACCTCTTTCCTTGAAGGACATGATAGCTTTTTTGAGTCTGACCATATCGTTGACATCAGGTCTGATCTGGGCTGTCCAGTCAATTATGATCGGTACTGCCGTTTTGGTCTTTACTTCGTCACGGTCAGCAGTCACGGTGAGCATACAAAGATCAAAATACTGAGCCTTTCTGAAGATCGGGATAACAAAGCTGCCTCCGCTTACTTTGATCTTCGGTGCCTTGCCGCCTGTGATTATCAGTGCCTTATCAATATCTGCGACCTTATATATACTGCACAGGAATATGATAAGCGCAACAAGTACGGCAGCGCCAATTCCGACAGAGATTAAAATTACTTCCATTTTTTGTTCCTCCTTGAGTATCACCGGAGCGTTATCTCCGGCAGCATCGTGTTTGATATCCTACGATCATTATTATATATGATCCGATAAAAAACAGGATAGGAATATTATCATCCGTCTGTTAAAAAAATGGTGTTTGTTCAACTATTTTATGAGCATCAGTTTTCCGGACGGATCCTCCTTTATGACCTCTCTTTCCTTTGCACGGTCAACGGCATATTCGATGGTGTTTTCTATGACTGCCCCCGGTCTTGAATAGCCGAATTTTTTTGCGGTTTCTTTTATCAGATCCTTTCTCAGAAGACTGATCTGTTCTTCGAGGACTTCCTTTATTGCGTTTGTGATCTCATAAGAGGATATCTCGTCGATAGTTCGTTTTGCTCCGCTGCTGTCCTCCGTCCTGTAGCCGGTGTATTCTTCGGGCTGCTGTCCGCTCTTCCAATAGAATACATTGCTGCCGTCTATAGTGGTTTTCATGTCAACGGCCTGTATTATCCTGTCGAGACGTGACTCAGTTTTGCTGATGAGACGGGTTATGTTCCATGCGGAAAGCACCTTGCGGTAGAGTGCCTTACGGCTTATGGGCGATTCAGTATCTATTATGCTGCGGAAGGCCGCAAGTATCTTTCCGTCAGTCATTCCGGAATTGAAATCGTCAGCCGTGCCCATAGTATCAAGTGAAAAAGACCTGTATTCTTCGCCTGATGTATGCTGTGTTTCATCCTTTTGCTCATAGAGCTTTTCAATGTCTATCCTGCTGTCGGAACTGACTTCGGGAAGGGCTTCTTCATCCTGCGCCATACAGCGGGATATCTCGTCCTTTATCGTTTTGAGGACTTTTTTCTTGTCATCGAGCCATTCAAGAGTCCAGACCCTCATTATGTGCCAGCCAAGACCGCCAAGCACCGACGGCTGGAGCAGGAATCTGTCTGTCGCAGTGGAAGAAGTACTGCGGCTGCCGTCAAGCATTATGCCGAGTATGTATTTTTCGCTGTTTTCGGGGTCGGCTATGCCGATATCTATTCTGTATTCCGAACAGCCGATATCTGTGCGGACAGTATATCCGAGTTTTTCTATCTCGGATGCGATCTGTTTTGCAAGGGCATCCGGAGCCCTGAGTGAAGTTCCTGCCTTTACAGCAAGTGCGCTCCTTCCTCTCTGGGCAAATTCAAGGAATGCCTTCAGTCCTGCAACCCCTTCGGCACGTGTCCTTGAGAGGTCTATCTGTTCCGGTCTGAGAGTGGAATAGACGATCATCTCTTTTCTGGCTCTTGATACGGCAACATTCAGTCGCCTCCAGCCGCCGTCACGGTTGAGAGGACCGAAATTCATTGATACCCTGCCCTGTTTATCCGGACCGTAGCCGACAGAAAACAGTATTACGTCTCTTTCATCACCCTGTACGTTTTCGAGATTCTTTATGAATATCGGTTCGGCTGATGATTTGTCGATATCTTCAAGCTCGGGATTCTTTACAAAAGCATCGGCAAGCATATCGTCTATCAGATTCTGCTGTACGGAACTGAATGTGACAACGCCGATACTTTCCCTGCTGCCGCTTTTCAGGCGGTTTATTATCTCGCTGACAACCGCCTTGGCTTCGGCACGGTTCTGTTTTGTGCGTCCCTTGTCGTAGCTGCCTTCAACAGGTATAAAGCTTACCGCTGAACGCTGGTCGTTTATGGACGGGAAGGTAAAAAGCTTGTTATCGTAGTATTTCATATTGCTGAATGCGATAAGGCTCTCGTGGCGTGAACGATAGTGCCATTTCAGGTACATCTGCGGCATGGATATAGACAGGCAGTCGTCAAGCAGGCTTTCGAGATCGTCCATCTCCATGTTATCCTCGTCCGAGCGTGTATTGCTGAAAAACGTTGTCGGCGGGAGCTG
>DBWG01000105.1:0-5779 GCA_002308635.1 Ruminococcaceae bacterium UBA1244
GTCTGATACCTCATAAGAAGGTCAGTTCCGCTCCTGAGATTGCCCGTACACATGGTAGTTGCACAGGTTATGCCGTGAATTTTCCTGAATGTCTGCACCTGGAGCGAACACACATACGAAATGATAACATTCGCTGTCATGTTATACGGGTCAAGCCCCTTGCCGTCAGTCGGAAGAAAAGACACCACAATTACGGTGATGATCTCCAGTGCTATAACGCTCTGTCTCCAGTGGATAGGCAGATGCCTTTCCGTTTTGTGTATAAGCTCCGCCGTGAATATTCCCAGCACAAAAGCAAGAACAGGTATAAGATATGTCACTGCTTTCAGAAAATCTCCTTCGGCAAGATTGATGCCCAGAAGGACGATATTTCCCGTCTGCGCATTTGCAAAGACCTTTCCTCTTGTTATGTAAGTATAGGCATCAAAATATCCCCCGACTATCGTTAGCAGCGCTCCGACCAAAAACGTCTCCGACATCGGTCTTTTCAGTTCAAACAATTTCATTTCATCACCCGCTTTGTCAGCTTTATTATAACACAGTGCGCATATCCTGTTCAAGTATCTTGTGAGCTTTTCCTGTATCGTATACTTTATAAATACATGACCCAAAAAATTGCCTGAAAAAACAGATTTCTGATATAGTCCTGAATTTTTATTTACTTATCAGAAATGATGTGTTATAATATTGCCGTACCTTACCGGCGGCAAGCTGCCGCACCCTTGTTTGCGTCTAACTTCTTCCACACCGGATAACGCTTTGCCGCAATGGGGGCGGTAGTATTGCCCATGTACGGAAGGTAACAAATAAAGAAGGAGATGCAGAGCTATGAAAAATACCGTAATGACGCTGTTGGAGCAGAAGCAATCCGGAGACAAGATCACGATGCTTACCGCTTATGATTTCACCACTGCGCAGATAATGGATGAATGCGGAGTGAATGCGATACTCGTCGGAGACTCTCTCGGTATGGTCATGCTCGGATATGAAAACACCCTGCCTGTGACGATGGAGGATATGATACATCATACTGCGGCAGTTTCAAGAGGCGCAAAGAATGCCTTTGTTGTTGCAGATATGCCGTTCATGTCATATCAGATAAGCGTTCAGGAAGCCGTAACCAACGCAGGCAGGCTCATAAAAGAGGGCGGCGCTCATGCTGTAAAATTAGAGGGCGGCGCTGAGGTCTGCGAACAGATAAGAGCCATCGTAAACGCCTCTATCCCGGTTGTTGCTCACCTCGGACTTACACCACAGTCTGTAAATGTTTTCGGCGGCTTCAAGGTACAGGGAAAGAGCCTTGACAAAGCAAGAAAGATCATCGAAGACGCCCTAAAAATCCAGGAGGCAGGAGCCTGTGCAGTCGTGCTTGAAGGCATACCCGCAAGATTAGCTGAGATCATCACAAAAAAACTTGCCATCCCGACTATCGGTATCGGAGCGGGAAACGGCTGTGACGGCCAGGTGCTTGTTATTCAGGATATGCTCGGAATGACAACCGGACATACACCGAAATTTGTAAGACAGTTTGCTCAGGTAGGCGCTCTTATGCGTCAGGGAATAAGCGATTATATAAGCGAAACAAAATCAGGTGCTTTTCCTGCGGAGGAGCATACCTATTCTATAGATGAAAATGTTATAAAGGAAATTTCAGAGGAGGAAAATTGAATGAAGATCGTAACTACTGTTGCAGAGGTACGTGAACAAGTAAAGGAATGGAGGGCACAGGGACTGACTGTCGGACTTGTTCCGACAATGGGATATCTCCACGAGGGTCACGCAAGCCTTATCGACGCTTCACATCGTGATAACGACAGAACTGTTGTATCCGATTTTGTCAACCCCATACAGTTCGGACCGGGCGAGGATCTTGAAAGCTATCCCCGTGACATCGACCATGATGCACAGCTCGTTGAGGAACACGGCGGCGACCTTATTTTCCATCCCGAACCCGAAGAAATGTACCATGAGGGCTTCTCGTCATTTGTCGATATGACAGTCCTGACAGAAGAACTCTGCGGTCTCAGCAGACCAGTTCATTTCAGAGGAGTCTGCACAGTCGTTTCAAAGCTGTTCAATATCGTCAAGCCGGACAGGGCATATTTCGGCAAAAAGGATGCTCAGCAGCTTGCTGTCATCCGCCACATGGTGGACGATCTGAATATGGATATTGAAATAGTAGGCTGCCCGATAATCCGTGAAAGCGACGGTCTTGCAAAGAGTTCACGAAACACATACCTCAACGATGCCGAAAGACAGGCAGCGCTCGTTCTTTCAAGGGCTGTTTTCCTCGGAATGGAGCTTGTAAGGAACGGCGAAAAAGACTGCTCCGTTATCCTCAGCAGAATGAAGGTACTCATTCAGGCAGAACCGCTTGCAAGAGTTGACTATGTAAAGATGGTAGACTGCAGAACCATGCAGCAGATAAAGACGCTTGACCGCCCCGCACTCTGCGCTATGGCTGTATATATCGGAAAAACAAGGCTTATCGACAATTTCTTTACCGAAGACGTTTAAGGAGGACACACTATGCAGATATCCATGCTGAAAAGCAAGATACACCGTGCTGTTGTGACACAGGCCGATCTTAACTATGTCGGCAGCGTTACGATAGACCGTGATCTTATGGACGCAGCAGGTCTTTATGAATACGAACACGTTCATATCGTCAACGTAAACAACGGAGCCCGCATTGAAACTTATGTTATCGCAGGCGAAAGAGGCAGCGGAGTTATCTGCCTTAACGGTGCAGCCGCACGTTCCGGTCAGAAGGGTGATATAGTTATTATTATGTCCTACGCCTCGATGACCCCCGAAGAGATCCCCTCACACAAGCCAAAGGTGATCTTTGTAGGCAAGGATAATACCGTCCTCAAAGCCGCAGATTCCGAAACTCACGGTGAGATAATATGAAAATAGGCTTTTTCGGAGCGGGAAAGGTCGGCTTTTCTCTCGGAAAATACTTTTCAGACAACGGGCTTTCCGTAACGGGCTATTATAATAGAAACAAAGAAAGCGCCCTCGAAGCCGCCAATTTCACCGGTACAAAATGCTTTGACTCACCGGAAGAGCTTATCAATGAAAGTGACTGCATTTTTCTGACGGTCAGCGACGGCGCAATAAAAAGCGTTTACGACAGTATCAAAAGCCCCATGCTTTCAGGAAAGATGCTCTGCCACTGCAGCGGTTCGCTCTCTGCGGAGGAGGCTTTTCCTGATATTGAAAGCTTTGGTGCCTGTTCATGCTCTGTACATCCGCTTTTTCCAATAAGCGGCAAGCATGAAAGCTTCAGGGAACTTCACAAGGCGTATTTCTGTATCGAAGGCAGCGATTACTGTACATCTGTCTGGACAGATATTTTCAAAAGGCTCGGCAATCCGGTCAGGATAATATCCGCCGAAGACAAGACGAAATATCATGCCGCCTGTTCAATGATGAGCAATTTAGTCTGCGCTCTTGCACAGGAAAGTCTTGATCTCCTGACAGACTGCGGATTTTCCGAAGAAGAGGCTCTTTCAGCACTATATCCGCTTGCGGAAAACAATCTCCGCAATATTTTTTCTGCCGGTCCGATAAATGCGCTGACAGGACCTGTCGAGCGCAACGACAGCTCAACAATAAAAAAACACCTTGCCTGCATTAACGACCGGATAATTCGTGACACTTATATTTCCGCATCACGCCAGCTTATAAGAATGGCGGAAAAGCGGCATCCCGATTCTGACTATTCCGAAATGGAAAAATTGCTCGATAAATGACGCAGTAAAAAACCGCAGCCTGTAAATAATACAGACTGCGGATATTTTTATGCCTTTTTCTTTGAAGATTTGTTTCCGAGCATCTTGAAGAATACCCATATTTCGTGGACAATAAGCGGGACTATCGCCATGGCAAATACAAACAGCCACATCTTCCAGGTCATGCGGCAGGTGCCGAAAATATCCATCAGGAACGGTACTTCCGTAACTGCCACCTGTCCGATAAGTCCGAAGAAAAACGCAAGTATCATTATCTTGTTGTCAAGATGATTGAACTTGAAAAGTGAATGTTCGGTGTCACGCATACCGATAGCGTGGAACAATTCAGCCATAGCAAGGGTACAGAACGCCATTGTCTGCGACCTAATGAGCAGGGCTTCGCTCCCTGAAAGTCTTTCGATAATGTTTCCAAGATAGGGAATCTGACCGGCATCAATACAAGCCTTTATCGGGAAAAGCAGGAACGCCGCAAGGGTCACGAGTGTGATAACTATACTGTATACTCCGACTTTTGCATAACCACCGCCTGCAAATATGGACTCACCGTTTTTGCGGGGTTTTTTGTTCATAACATCGGAGGATGAGTTCGGGTCAACACCAAGCGCAAAGCACGGCAGAGAGTCTGTCAGGAGGTTTATCCAGAGAATATGCACTGCTGTAAGCGGAGCTGCAAGTCCGGCTGTGATCGCCGCAAACATTACAAGTATCTCGCTGACGTTTGAGGAAAGTGCGAAAAGAATTGACTTCTTGACGTTCTCATAAATGTTTCGTCCCTCTTTGACGGCCTTTTCGATAGTCGTGAACTTGTCGTCCTGAAGGATGATATCAGCCGCACCCTTTGCAACGTCTGTTCCGGTAATACCCATCGCAACACCGACATCAGCGGCTTTGAGCGAAGGTGCATCGTTTACGCCGTCGCCTGTCATACTTGAAATGTTGCCGTTTGCCTGAATAGCCTTGACTATCTTTACCTTATGCTCAGGAGAAACACGGGCATAAATTGAAAGTCCCCTTGCTTTTTCCTTGAGCTGTTCGTCAGTAAGCTCGTCAAGCTCGTGACCCATGATACATTCGCTGGGCTTCTCGGCAATGCCAAGCTTTTTGGCAATGGCAAGAGCAGTGTCCTTGTGGTCGCCGGTTATCATAACGGTCTTTATTCCCGCACGTTTGAAGGTCTTGATGGATTCCACGACTTCGGGACGTTCGGGGTCGATCATACCGATCATGCCGATGTATGTAAGATCCTGTTCAACGGCTTCCTTGTTGTCCTCACGGATCGCAAGGGACAAAACACGGAGAGCATCGTTGGACATCTCGGACATGGTCTTGTTGATGAGTGCTATATCACCTGCGCCTATCTCCCTGACTTTGCCGTCTATCATTATATGAGTACAGCGCATAAGAAGCTCATCGGTAGAGCCTTTTGTATATGAAATGATCTTTTTGTCCGGCGTTACGTGAACGGTTGTCATAAGCTTTCTGTCGGAATCAAAAGCCTTTTCGTTTATACGAGCCATCACCTTTTCGGTCTCGGATTTTTCAATACCGTAACGCTTTGCAAATGCAACAAGTGCTGTTTCTGTCGGGTCGCCGACTTCTGTTCCGTCAGATGCTATGCTTGCATCATTGCAGAGCATGAAGCCTTTGAGAAGTGTGTCATATTTGGTCTTGTCAAGGGTATCAAGGTCGATATACTTACCGTCCTGAAAAGCCTTGACAACGGTCATCTTGTTCTGGGTAAGAGTACCTGTCTTGTCGGAGCAGACATAGCTCACAGCGCCAAGCGTTTCAACCGCCGGCATACTCTTGACAATGGCGTTTATCTTTGCCATCCTCTGCATACCTAAAGCAAGAACTATCGTAACGATGGTCGGGATGCCCTCCGGAATTGCCGCAACTGCAAGCGAAACTGCTACCATTAGAAGATCAAGAGGTTCTCTGCCCTGCAGGAAGCCTATCAGGAAAACTACTGCGCATATAACTATAACGCCGATACCCAGCACCTTGCTGAGTCCATCCAT
>DBWG01000105.1:5850-12206 GCA_002308635.1 Ruminococcaceae bacterium UBA1244
CCGTATGTAACTATCGTTGACATATAAGCAAGGTCAAGCCTGTCGCCGATACCTGTTTTTGAGTCGGCAACGAATTTTTCGTCCTTTTCTACGGGAACAGATTCACCCGTAAGCGCCTTTTCGTCAATGAGCAGTCTTGCTGTTTCGACAAGCTTCAGATCAGCCGGCACCTGCTTTCCTGCTTCAAGGATAACATAGTCGCCCACAACAAGA
The DNA here is from genome assembly GCA_002308635.1 of Ruminococcaceae bacterium UBA1244. GTDB lineage: Bacteria > Bacillota > Clostridia > Oscillospirales > Acutalibacteraceae > UBA1213. The sequence continues at coordinate 6,064 of DBWG01000105.1, forward strand.
TCTTCGGAGGATATCTCCTTTGTTTCTCCGTCACGTATGACGGTAGCTTTCAGCACCGACATTTTTTTCAGCGCATCAAGCGCTTTCTGTGCCTTGCCCTCCTGAACAACACCGATGATCGCATTTGCAATAACGATAACGATCATAATGATCGCCTCGCCGTAATCGGCAAGTATAAATGAGATGATTATTGCCGCTGCAAGGATTGCGTTTGTGAAATTCAGGATCTGTTCAAGGAACATCCGGAACACTGTCTTTGGCTTTTCTTCCTTCAGGCAGTTTTTTCCGTTTTTCAAAAGAAGCTCTTCGGCTTCCTTTTGTGAAAGGCCTTTGTACTCCTGCATTGTCCTACCTCTTTTCAAACATGATTTTCCGTCTTACGACAGCTAAACCTATTTTAATATATTGCTGTGACAAAATCAAGTGACCATTCACATAAATAACGGCACTTATCAAAATATATTTTGGGTCAATATTGTTTATAAAACTGTTGTAATTCTTATACTTATTTTTTGGAAATGTTTGGCGTAAACTTGCAAAATATCATAATTTTGAGTGTATATTAGTCACTAACAGGGAATACTATTGACATATAAATCCGTAAAATGTATAATTATAAGATAGAAATTGATTATATGGATTTTTGTCGAAGGTACAGGATCGGAGAAGGATGCATAAATGGATAAGCGCAAGGTTATTTATTATACGGATGAGCTTAACGATGAATTTTCCGTCACTCAGATAACTCCAAAAAAGATCGATTCAAGCTACGTCTACATCCACGATTCACTGTTCAAAAAATTCACGCATTTTTTCTGGTACAGGATCGTTGCAACACCGATAGCATTTTTCTATGTAAGGATCACCTTCCACCACAAGACCGTTGGCAGAAAGGCCTTCAAAGAGTGCCGCAAACAGGGATATTTTATGTACGGCAACCACACCCATGATATCGGCGATGCCTTTATACCAAGTATGCTGAATTTTCCACGGAACAATTACGTTGTCGTTCACCCGAACAACGTTTCTATGCCCTATCTCGGCAGGGTCACTCCTTCTCTCGGTGCTTTGCCCATCCCTGACGAGCGTGAGGCCTTCCGCAATTTCAACAACGCAATAGACACACACATTTCAAGAAAGCATACCGTTGTTGTCTATCCCGAAGCCCATATCTGGCCTTACTATACCAAAATAAGACCCTTTCCCGATACATCCTTTACATATCCCGCTCGTCTTAACGCTCCCGTTTACTGCTTTACAAACACCTATCATAAACAGCGTTTTTTCAAGCGGCCAAAAATGATAACATATATTGACGGACCATTTTATCCCGACCCTAACAAGCCGTTAAAGCTCCGCCGCAAGGAACTCAGAGACAAGGTCTATGAGACCATGTGCCGGCGGGCAGAGAACTCCGACCATATACAGATACAATATATAAGGAAGGAGAATGATAAAGAAAATGATTGACATTCTTTTCTGCGGAAACGAAGGCGTGTTTGACGGAGTGCTTACCTGTATCCTCTCGATACTAAAAAGAACCGATACGGAAGAGCCCTTTACGTTCCATCTTTTTACGATGGATCTCACCCGCCTGAAACCCGACTATGTGCCGATATCATCCTCTCAGAAGGACTTCCTCGATGAGGTTGTAAAAAAATACAACCAAAAAAACACCACTGTACTCTATGATGTCACGGAATACTACGAAAAGTATTTTGCCGGATGTCCCAACGAGAGCGCCTATTGTTCGCCTTATACTCTCATAAGGCTCTTCGCCGACAAGTTCGATTCCATCCCCGACAAGCTGCTCTATCTTGATGCGGACATAATGTTCAATCGTGATATCCGCCTTCTCTGGGAAATACCTCTTGACGGCTATGAATATGCAGCCGCTCCCGACCATTACGGCAAATACCTTATAAATCCCCACTATATCAACGCCGGCGTTATTCTCTTCAACATGAAAATGTGCCGCCAGACAAAGATTTTTTCCGGCGCAAGAGGCTGGATACGCCGCAAAAAGCTCACCTTTGCAGATCAGAGCGCTCTTATCCGCTCGACGACCCGAAAAAAAGTTCTTCCTCAGCGCTACAACGATCAGAAGTTTCTTCATCCTCATACGATCATACGCCATTTTTCAAAGCGGCTGTTCTGGCTCCCGTATCCTCACACCGACAACATAAAACAATGGCATATAGATAAAGTCCATTCCGTATTCGGCTATCATCAGTTCGACGATATTCTTGACGAATACAGCCGGCTGAAGGAAAAATACAAAAAGAGGGATCAAAATATATGAAAGAACAAATGATACCTATTTTTTACGCTTGTGACGATGCTTTCGTCAAATACACCATCGTGTCGCTCCATTCAATGATCGCAAATGCTTCAAAAGACTATCATTACATTGTTCATATTCTCCATACAGAGATCACTGAGGAAACAATGAAAAAGGTCTATGAGCTTGCAAACGATAACTTTGAGATACGCTTTGTGGATATGACGGAATATCTCCGCTCTATCTCCGACAAGCTCCCTCTCAGGGACTATTATTCCAAAACAACATACTACCGCCTGTTTATCGCTGAGATGTTTCAGGAATATGACAAGACCATCTATATCGACAGCGATACTATCGTTCAGGGCGATATCAGCAAGCTCTACAGAATAAACATCAAGGACGCTTATGTCGGTGCCTGCCATGAACAGGCTATGATACAGATCGACGAATACGGCACTTATGTTGAAAAGGTTGTCGGCGTTTCAAGATATAATTTCTTCAATGCAGGTCTGCTTCTTATCAACTGCGAACAGTTCCGTCTGCACTTCGTTCTTGACAAGTTTGTTGACTGGCTGCATTACTACAACTTTGTCGTAACTCAGGACGAGGATTATCTCAACCTGATATGCAAGGATCACGTCTACTGGATAGACCAGCGCTGGAATACCGAGGTATTCTGTGAGGTGGCTTATCCCATCGAACAGGCAAATATGCTCCACTATATCATGACCGCAAAGCCCTGGCACTATGCGGACTGCAAACACGCCGATATCTTCTGGAAGTATGCAAAACAGACGAGTGTCTATAACGATATGCTTGAAGAACTCAACAGCTATACCGATGAGCAGAAAGCCCGTGACACAGAAGTACTTGAAAACCTCCTCAAGCTCGCCGTAAAAGAAACCGAACGTGAGGACAACTTCCTCAACCGTATCAACCGTGACAAACGTGCAAAGGACCGTGTTGAGGTGCTTTACAAGATCGAACAGTTTGAGCGTGAAGGACGCTTTGATGAGGATGTTGAAAATGACCCGCCCGGACGTGTGCTGCTGCCTGATGAGATAGAGTACATCAAAAAGAGCCATGCCGACAAGGTAAAGACAAGAATAGCCTTTATGATCGCCCACAAGTTCGTTGACAACCTCGTCAAGGAAAAAAAGTTCATCATCAAAGAGATGAAGGGCCTTGAAAACTTCAAGAACCTCAATACCGGTGCGGTTATAACCTGCAACCACTTCAACGCCTTTGACAGCTTTGCAATACAGCTTGCCTATGAAGCAGCCGAACAGCCTAACCGCAGTTTCTGGAGAGTTATCCGTGAGGGTAACTATACCTCTTTCCCCGGCTTCTACGGTTTCCTTATGCGCCACTGCAATACGCTGCCGCTTTCATCTAACCGTGAGACAATGAAAAAGTTCATCAGCGCTACAAATGAGCTTATCAGCAGCGGAAACTTTGTTCTCTTCTATCCCGAACAGAGTATGTGGTGGAACTACCGCAAGCCCAAGCCGCTCAAGAGCGGTGCATACAGCTTTGCGGTCAAGAATAACGCTCCTGTCCTTCCCTGCTTTATCACAATGAAGGACTCCGATGTTATGGGCGAGGACGGTTTCTTCGTACAGGAGTATACTATCCACATCTCCGAGCCTATCTATCCGGACTGCTCTCTCCCGCACCGCAAACGCATTGACGATATGATGGAGAAAAATTCCGAGATATGGAAGAATATCTACGAAAAGGAATATCACATTGCCCTTTCGTATACCACCGAAAACAAAGAGCTTCTCAAAAACGGCTGATATATACAAATATCAGGAGCCGCAGTACAGACAGTACTGCGGCTCTTTTTGTCCTTATTTTGAAAAAAACGGCTTTGTGTTTTCTGCGGCTGTCTTTCCGATCTCACTGTTGTATGCGATAAAGTTCACGGCAGCCCCGCCTGAAAGAGGACCTACCTGCTGGGCGATCTGCTGAAAGACAGCGGGATTTGTACCCAAAAAGTCAACGATAATAATATAGCTCAACTTTCCGTTCATTTTCCTGCCTTTGAGATAAGCGTTTTTTATACCCTGAGTACGTTCAAGAAGCTCTGTGAGCTTTCTCATCATGGGTTCGGGCGCATTTACATCACAGAATCCAAGCTGCTCTGCCTTGCTTTTTTCATGAGGAATGTCAAAGCGTTTCTTTATTGAAGCAACAGTGGTTTTATCGAGTATCATATTGAAGCCCAGCGGATTGATGGTGATAAACTCACCGTGGGCACAGAATTTTTCTATATCACTGAAGCTTATCACATTTCCGGTGCAGACTCTTTCCTTGTCGATCTTTCCAAGCTCTACCCAGTCGGTAAAGACAGGGATGATACACCCGCCGCTGTTTTTTCTTATTACAGCAAGGTCTACTTTCGCACCGCCTATAGCGATCGTCCTGACCGCAAGTCCCTTTGGCACATCGTTGTCAAAAACTATCGGAAGAAGATACTTCGCATTGAAAACCTCTTTCATAAAAGCGTTTTCGGTCTTGGAATTGTCCTGATCCATTCCGAGAGACTGGAAGAACATACTTGCACTCTTCATCAGCGCCTGATTCACCAAAGGTCTGTCCTCTTTGGGGAGTATCGAATAATCCGGTCTTTTTATAACGTCCGTAAGCTCGATAACGATAAATGTCTGACCGTTGTCCACAATGATCTGTTCAATACCGTTCCTGAAAAAGTCGCTGAACATTATCACTCTTTCGGAACGGTTGTTTTCAAGGGTATTGATAGTTATTTTTTTTGACGCAAGATATTCCCTGAACGATTCGCAAAAATCCGGCTGCGAAAACAAAAAAGCCGTTGCAATACCGTTGTGATATTCCATATAGTGATTCTTTGCCGCAGGAGAATATGCCGCCCATATCTTGTCTGTGTCCAGTATCTCGCCCACGATAGCTTCCATTGTTTCTTTTTCGTGATTCTGTGCATATTTTATTATAAGTTCCTGAATGTTATTCATAATGACCTCCGGATACAACTCATTTAACATAGCTTGTACCTATATTATATAATTCATACAAATCATTGTCAACATTGAAATTTTCATTCCTACAAAACATAAAATCGGTTTCCTGCAATTTTCCGTCAAAAAAAGATTTATTTAAAAGCGGTTTTTTTTATTTTTCGGTTGAATTAATCTGAAAATTTGGTATAATTAGAGGATAAGACAATCAAGAAAAAGGAAGGATCCATAATGTCAAAAACGGTAAGAACCAGATTTGCCCCCAGCCCCACCGGATTCATGCACGTCGGTAACCTGCGTACTGCGCTGTATGAATATCTTGTCGCAAAATCTCTCGGCGGTACATTCGTACTCCGTATCGAAGACACCGACCAGGAACGCAAGGTCGAGGGCGCTGTTGATATCATTTACAATACCATGAAAAGAGCCGGACTCATCCATGACGAAGGTCCCGACATAGGCGGTGAATATGGTCCTTATGTCCAGAGTGAACGCAAGGATATGTATCTGCCTTATGCAAAGCAGCTTGTAGAAATGGACAAGGCTTATTACTGCTTCTGTACAAAAGAACGTCTTGATATGCTCAGAGAAAATTCCGACGAACCCGGCGGCGGTTATGACCGTCACTGCCGTGATCTCTCAAAGGAAGAGGTACAGCAGAAGCTCAGCGACGGAGTACCCTATGTTATCCGCCAGAAAATGCCCCTTGAAGGCTCAACAACTTTCGAAGATGCTGTCTACGGGTCTATCACAGTAGAAAACAGCGAGCTTCAGGATCAGATACTCATAAAAGCGGACGGATATCCGACCTACAACTTTGCAAATGTCATTGATGACCACACAATGAACATCACACACGT
>DBWG01000135.1:0-254 GCA_002308635.1 Ruminococcaceae bacterium UBA1244
ATTGATGCGCTGACACAGGACTTCGGTTCTGACATCACCGCACCGGCTGACCCGACAAAGGAAGGCTACACCTTCGCCGGATGGGATGCTGATATTCCTGCCACCATGCCGGCAGGTGACATCACCATCAAGGCTCTCTGGACGGCTAACCAGTACACGATTACCTTCGATACCGACGGCGGCACAGCCATTGATGCAATCACACAGGACTTCGGCACAGAGATTACCGCACCGGCTGACCCGACCAGGGAAGG
>DBWG01000135.1:285-14629 GCA_002308635.1 Ruminococcaceae bacterium UBA1244
GAAGGCTATACCTTCGCCGGATGGGATACGGCCATTCCAGAAACGATGCCCGCAGGCGATATGACTGTCAAGGCGCTCTGGACGATCAACCGATATACCGTTACACTTCCTGGCAACATGGAACTGGTAGAAACCGAACAGCAGACGGATTATAACTATGGTTCTGTTATCCGCTTTAAGGTAAAGGAAAACTATCGCCTGAAGAGCGATGTAACCAGTAATTCGGAAATCCTTACAGCGGATGAAAATGGTATTTATACCGTTACGGTTGGCGATGCTGATATCGTTATCGCTGCCGACATCGATAATCCTGTTCTGAAAAATACCTCTGTTGTATCTTCCAAGAATATTATTGTCGGCAATACCATTATAGTAACTGCATCGGCCAGCGGAGGCAGCGGAGAATATGAGTATGCTGTTTATTACAAAAAGGCTTCCTCTGAAAAATGGACAACCGTACAGACATACAGCAACAATACTTCTGTTACAGTGAAGCCTTCTGCAGCCGTTTCGTATGAAGTTATGGTTAAGGCAAGAGATTCGGCCGGAAAGCTCACCAAAAAGACATTTACGATCAACGTAGTAAAGCCACTGAACAATACTTCCACTATCAGCAGTGAAAAGATTAATCTTGGTGAAAGTGTTACCGTCAGCGCATCTGCAGCGGGAGGCAGCGGATCCTATCAGTATGCGGTTTATTACAAGAAGGCAAGCAGCACAAAATGGAGTACAGTACAGGGATATTCCGGTAATTCGGCTGTATCTATCAAACCGTCGTCCATGACCAACTATGATATCTGCGTCAAAGTCAAGGATGCCAAGGGCAGAATTGAAAAGAAATACTTCGTTGTCAATGTTGATTCTGTTCTGAATAATACATCCGTATTGTCAAGCGATTCCATTACCCTTGGTGAAACCATTACTGTGAACGCTTCCGCTACCGGCGGTATCGGTCAGTGTCAATATGCCGTATACTACAAGAAATCTACTTCTGAAAAATGGAGTCTGGTACAGCATTATAATGAAAATAATACTATCGCTGTAAAACCCTCCGGAACCACTTCATACGATATCAAGGTTGCTGTCAAGGATTCAAAAGGAAGAATTGCCGAAAGTATCTTTACTGTGAATGTTTCGACGGAATTCAAGAATACTTCTGCTCTCTCTGCTGAAGAGATCACGCTGGGCGAATCCGTTACAGTTAATGCTTCCGCTACCGGTGGCGCAGGTTCCTATCAGTATCTGGTAAGATATAAGAAATCTACCAGTGAAAAGTGGTCTACGGCACAGGCTTACAGCGAAAATGCAACTGTCAGCATCAAACCGTCTGCCAGAGTGCAGTATGATATCAGCGTTAAAGTAAAAGATGCAAGAGGCAACACAGAGGAATCTCTGTTTGTCATTACCGTAAAATAAGTTTTCCTTCACGGAAATCAATTTTCTTTTAAAGAAAGTTGATTTCCGTGGTTTTCTTTAGCATGACTTGTATCTCATCATAAATAAACGCCCCCGATGAAGTTCGTTTCCATCGGGTGGTGACATGGTAAATCTATTTATCGACATTCCACAAAAGTACACAATTGAAAACACCCATAAGATATATTTATAAAACACCAAAAAGGGCAATTACAAACGTTTGTAATTGTCCTTGAATTTTACCAACACTTTTGGTATATTTATGTCAGAGGTGATCGTTATGAGCAAAACAGCAGGATATGCAAGAGTATCAACGAGCGAGCAGAATCTTGACAGACAGTTACAGGCACTTGAAAAATATGTGGAACCGGATATGATCGTTACTGACAAGGCAAGCGGAAAAAACCTGAACCGACCGGGCTATCAGTCATTAAAGGTAGGTATCGGTAAGCTTGCGGAGGGGGACACGCTCTATATAAAGAGCCTTGACCGCCTGAGCAGGAGCAAGGAGGACTTGAAGAAGGAACTTCAGTATTTTAAAGAAAAGGGCGTAAAGGTAAAAATACTTGATATGCCAACCACTATGACCGACTTTCCGGAGGAACAGGCGTGGATCGGCGACATGATAACAAATATCATGATAGAGGTGCTTTCAAGCATTGCCCAGAACGAAAGGGAAACCACACGCCAAAGGCAGCTTGAAGGTTTAGCCGCCATGCCCACCGACAGCACGACCGGAAAGAAGATCAGCAAAAAAACCGGAAAGCCTGTCGGACGGCCTCCCATAGCTTTCCCGAAAAAGTGGGAGAGCGTCTATAATGACTGGCAGGAAAAGAAAATCACCGCCCGTCAGGCTATGAGGCTTTTAAACCTTAAACCCAACTCATTCTACAAGCTGGCAGGCAGATACCGTGACGGATCCGTGAAACCCGGATAAAACGGGTTTGTCAAGTAAAGTTTTCTTAAAACCAGGAGCCTTTCCAACCGGCTTGTTTTAAAAAATTTATAAAATCTCTGTTCAGATTCAGCACTTTATGATAAGGATAGTTTCTTTCTGTTCTTCTGATATTTTTATATAAAATCACATTATCCCAGTGTGCACCGTGATTTATCAGCTGCATAACAGCCTGCTTGCTGCACCATTTGATAATCGTCAGTGAGAGCATAGAGAAAATTGCAGGATAGGTGTCGTTTTCATAATTCAAAATAAAATTAGGATCCGCACCGCTATCAAGCAGCAGCGTAAACATATCAATATCTTTAACCAGATCTATGACCAGCGACAAAGCATTACTATTAGTAATCACAGGCAATTCTGCTGCGTTTTCACGCAGCTCATTTTCCAATAGATCTACTTTTTTCAGCTCAGATCTAAAATCATTTGCCAAGTAAGCACGTTCTCTTGCGAATTTTATCAACTTGGTTTGTTCGACAATTTCCTGAGTCGGACTGCGGGTCACTCTGCATGGAATATTGGGATTTGCTCCGTAATATAACAACTGACTGACAAACCGGATATCCCTGGTCAAGATGGCATCATCAAGCGGGTTATGTATAGTTTTAAAGAGTATTATACCATTTCCGTATATTTCTTCCACCCTGCAGGATGTGTTGGGGTTTGCTCCGCACCGCAGAAGCTTTTCAGCCAGATCCAGATTTTTTAATATATAGATCGTATAATTCAACACTGAGCAATAGACAGTATGTTTCTTTTTATTGGTTGCTTCCATTTGAGGAGTACAGTCAATGTCAAACACATTAGGATATTTATGTCCTATATATTCCGCGCGTGACAAGCAGTCGTTGTAAAGGAACATATAAAAATAATCCGCACTTCTTTTTTGGGTAATAAACCCCTTTTCCTGTTCCGTAAGTTCGGGATATGCCTGTTTTAGTCTGTTTATGAACATTGAAACCTGTCCGTTTGTTTTATAAGCAATAATAGACTTAAAGAAATAAACAACATTTGTATCCGGATCCGCCATAATAAGCTTTCCGCAGTATTGATCGGCAGACTGCCAGTTTTCCTCATCAATAGCCGAAATAATGTGAGTTATTGTGTCTGAGACTATAAATTTTTTTACCTCGGCAGAAGTTTCGGTGTTATTATTTTTTGCGGAAGTAGGAGGCAGTAATCTTGTTATACTTCCTATTATTTCCTGTAATGCGCCGTTTTCATCAAGATCATGCACCTGAAAATATCTCAGTTTTTCAGGAAGATCTTTTGCTTTCATGCCTGTAATACATGACACGATCATTTTTTGATCGTCCTTTCGGAGTATATCAATGTACCGCCCCCACTCATTTCTGACCCAGGTGGAATTGATATTGTAGGGCGAACTGCCAACGATCAGCATGATACGTGCCGTACTAAGCGCCGAAAAAATATACGGTTCATAAGAGTGTCCAAGTTTATCTTCCAGTGTGATTCTTGAAAAAAATACTTTATAGCCTTTTGAGACCAATGAATCATACAATTCCTGTGCTTTTACACTGTCGATAGTTCTGCTGCCTTTTTCATCAGTTTCCTTGTAACAGATAAAAATATCAAAGGGCTGCTCCTGATCAGCAATTTCAATTATCTTTTTGCGTATTCTTTCGAGCCTTGATGCTTCCCTTGTGTAGAACAGAGACAGCTGTTCGCTGCTGCTGCTTAAAGCTCTGATATAATTATCATCATTTAATACAGATTCTCTTTTTACACGGTGACAAGTCGGAAAGTATTCCTGAGTAACAGGATCTTTCACATACTCCACACCATACCGACACAATAACATAGACCAATACGCTTCTGCATTGTCAGGATTTTTTTCTGTTATCATTTCATAAAGCTGTTCGGCCTTATCAAATTCTGAATTTTGTCTGAAATAATTAGCCTTGTTGTACATTTCGGTACATTCATCGTCATAAAAAAATGGGATGCTTTGTCTTGTTCCGCAGTATTCACATTCACAAACCCCGCTGCTGTTGATATTGGCAAGGATGCCTCCGCACATTTTACATCTGAGCACCATTTTACATTCCTCCTAAAAAATACTTCCCTTCCATCCGAGTGACTTCAGTCTTTTTATATCCTCCTTATTTCTAAAAGTACGTTTATACGGAAATCGGCTTTCCACCTTTTTTAAATCTCCCATCTCGATCACATGATCAAGAGTAGCACCATATCTTAGCAAAAGTTCGGCAATATCTATATTTTCATTCAGCAGCAAGGAGCATGCCGTTAATGTCAGTACATATCTGCAGCCCTGCTCATCAAAAAATGTTACGATCTCATTAGGATCAGCGCCGCATCTTAATAACAGTTCCGTCATTTCCATATTGCAGTTGTCCACCGCATCAAATAAGGGACTGTGTGCGAACGGCACAGGATCATCGGAATCTATCCTTTCGGCTTTTTTCATATCCGCTCCATACTGCAAAAGCAGCCTGACAATTTCGATATTTTCTTTGAAATATACCGCAAAACTAAGCATTGGAACAATATTTTTTCTGCCGTTTTCACTGAAATATTCGTCTTTTGTGTTTGGGTCTGCATGGTAACGCAGCAAAAGCTCTATAATTTCTGCATTTTCGTTGCATATTGCATCAGAAAGGCATGTAATTGTTACACGATGACCGGATTCTTTAACTATCCGGATAGAATGATTCGGATCAGCGCCCAACATCAGCAAACTCTTTACCATCCGGCAGTTTTGTTTTATTACGGCATATGATAGCATGGAATAAAAAACAATTTTGGAATTCCTGTGATCGGATGCGAGATTTTTTTTCAATATACCGGGATATTTTTCCATTATATACCGGCATCTTGAAATGCACTCCGAGCTTAAAAAAGCCATGAAAAATATTTCATAGTTATTGTCATCAATTATACTTTTTTCAGATTCGGTTATATGTTCCGACAGCTGCATCAATTTTTTGCCGGCCTGGACAATATCCCAATTTTTTTTATATCCGACATACATTTTGTACAGATACCCTTCCGGTTTTTCGGGGTTTATATATATAAACTTATTGCACAGATCATCAGCAGCTTCCAAATTTTCTTCTTCTATGGCTTTTGCGATGTCGCTGAGAAGTTTATCTTTTGTATTTTTATTAATTTCTTCATGTTCTTCCAAATTAAAGTTCGGAGTGATTTTTTTTCTTACAGCGTTTTTCAGATTAGCCATAAAGGCTATCTGTGACATATCTTGTGCCTGCAGTTTTGATAATTCGTCAGGAAGATCATACGGCGACATATTAAGATAACAAGGGATAAGGAGTTTATCTTCTCCTTTTGAAAGCATTTTTAAATAGCGTTTCCATTCGTTTTTGACCCATACTGAATTCAAATTCTCTGCCTTTGTTCCAACAGCTATCATTATTTTTGCGGAATTCAAAGCAGCAAAAATATAAGGTTCATACATGCGTCCTATTTTTTCTTTAAGTGTGACCCTTGAAAAGAAAACTTTATAGCCGTCTTTTGTCAGTGCGTCAAATATTTCCTGTGCTTTCACACTATCCTGTGTTCTCCTGCCGTTATCGTCTGTTTCCTTATAGCAGATAAAAATATCAAACGGTTCTTCCATGTCTGATATTTGCAGAATTTTTTTATGTATCCTGTCGATCCGTGAAGCTTCCTTACGATATGTTTGTTCGGAGTCACCGCTGGAATATTTTATTGCCATAAGATAATCAGGATCCTCAAGAGCAGGAAGATGGCTCGTCCTGTGACACGTAGGCATATACTGAAATGTTGAGGGATCTTCAACATATTCTATGCCGTAGCGGCAAAGAAACAACTCCCAGTGTGCCTTTGGATCTGACGAGTCTTTTGAAACTATCTGTTCATAGATGGCTTCCGCCTTGTCAAAATCGGCTGTTTGTCTGAAATGGTTTGCCCTGTTGTAAAGCATACGGATTTGATCGCTGTCTACTCTGGGCAATGTCTGAAGTGATCCGCAGTATTCACATTCGCAGATACCGTTGTTTTGCGGCAATGAAAGCCTTCCTCCACATACACTGCAGTTAAGTACAATCATTTTCAGTCCCTCCTTTAGAATAATCCTCCCCGCCATCCGGCAGCTTTCATAAATTTAGCCAGTTCTTTTGTAACTATCTTTTGATATGGATATTTTCGCTCTATTCTTTTTTTGCCGTTATATATTATCTCATGCTCCCATGAAGCTCCGTATCTTAGCAGCAGCTCAATTATCCTTTCGTTCTGTGCATCAGCTATGGCATACGTAAGCATAGTTTTTTTCTCCTGTTTTCCTGATTCATTTATGTATGATTCTATATGGTCTGCTTCTGCTCCACCCTGCAAAAGAATTTCCACGATATCGGCGCTGTTTGCGGATTGTATGGCGTCACTCAGCGGACTGTATTTTCTTTCGCCGTAAGCGTTTATGATAGTTCTGCAGGAATTTTTCAGATCAGCGCCATAGTAAAGCAGTTCTTTTATCATACCAGTATTTTTCGCTCTGCATATTGCCGCAGACAGCATTGACTCGGTGCCTCTAAGACCGTTGTCATAAAAAATTTCTGTAGAAGCGTTGGGGTCAGCACCGTATTGCAGCAGTATCTTTACTACGTTGATATTTTTGGCCATATATATAGCATCTCTCAGGGCTATATATGCTATAGGTCCATTTCTGCCGTTAATGATTCTGAATGATCTGTTTGGGTCAGCACCGTGTTTGATCAACATTTCTACGATCATTGAACTTCCGGAATTACATACAGCATTAGAAAGTGCCGATATGATATTTTTATTTCCGTCATCATCATATTCTATAATCGATATCTTGTTGGGGTCGGCACCATGCTCCAGAAGAAGCTTTACCATCTGTGCATTTGACTGCAGAATGGCATCGTCCAGAGGCGGATATATTTTTCGTTTTTTAGTGGATTCGGAATATCTTACGGAGTTATTCGGATCAAATCCCAATTCGAGAAGTTTATTTAACATAAATGCATCTTTATATTTATATACAGCGCAGTTTAAAAGAGATAAATTAAAATTATCCTGCGATATATATGTCTGAAGAATTTCAGGATAATTATCCATTATGTACCTTGCTCTCGAAAAGCATTTTCCTCTCAAAAAAGCAATGAAGAACGACGGAAAATTTGTTTTGTTGATTAGATGTTTTTCTTCATCTGTTATTTCCAGAGACAGCTCGTTCAGTACAGAACAGGCCGGCAAAACATCTTTGCCGGCTGAAAAGTCAATATACAGCTTATAAAGGGGTTCGGCAATTGATTGCTGCAAGGCTGTTTTTAACTGTGAACAAAAAAAATATGCACTATCCCAGTTCTTTTCTTCAACGGCCATACTGATCGATCTGATCAGCCCTTTAGCTCTGCTTTGCTGAAACTGCAGCTCCCGTATGACGCTGATCGGTTTATTTATGTTCTGTTCAATGGGAATAAGCTTTTTGATTCCGTGAACAAGATCCTGTATGAAACCGATCTTGGACATATCCATCCCCTGAAAGTGTGATATCTCATCGGGAAGATCGTCGGGTATCAAATTTTGATAGCATGGGATAAATATACATTCTTTTTTTTTGACTGCAATATTTATAAATCTGCTCCACTCATTTTTTACCCATACAGCATTTACATGCTCCGGTTTCGTGCATACAAGAAGCATGATTTTTGCTGTATTAAGCGCTGAAAAAATATACGGTTCATAAGAGTGTCCAAGCTTATCCTTCAGAGACACCCTTGAAAAGAAGACTTTATATCCGTTTTTTATCAAAGAGTTGTAGATTTCTTCTGCTTTTATGCTGTCAATGGTTCTTTCTCCGTCCGCATCAGATTCTTTATAACATATAAAAACATCATATGGCTGTTGTTTTTCAGAGAAAGACAATATCTCTCTTTGAATTTTGTCGATGTACTTTGCTTCGTTTTCATAAAATCTTGCTGCGTCAGCATCGGCATATTTTATGGCTTCTATGTAGTCTATGTCATCAAAGACCGAACTGTACGCTGTTCTGTGACAGGTGGGCATGCCCTTAATCAGGCTGCGGTCTTCAACATATTCGATGCCAAAGCGGCACAGCATCAATGACCAGTGTATTTCCGGATCGTCGCATCTTTCAGCAACGATCGTTTCAAAAATGCGTTCAGCCCTGTCAAAGGCTCCGTTTTGTCTTAACATATTTGCTTTGTTGTACAGTGCTATTATTCTTTCCTCCGATATTCTCATGACTGACTGTCTTGTACCGCAGTACTCGCATTCACATACACTTTCACCATCATAAAAATTCAATGGTCCGCCGCACATTTTGCATCCAAGTTTAGTCATTCAGTTTTCTCACTTTCTATAATAATTTATTTTTACTCATCCCACTCACAGATAAACCCCATATTATTCAGGCTATAAAAATCTCCGGCATAAGCAGCCCCGCTGTCAGAGGTATCGTTCCACGACCCCACCGTCTTGATACCAAAACCGCCTGTGTATTTTCTTCCGAACAAATGGACATAATTTTCAGATTGACCCCAATAATTATTCGGTTCACCTTCTGCCCAGTTGAAATAGGTCACCGGTTCGCCCGTTACCCATTCCCATGTGAATCCCTCGCCCCTCAGACCTATCCAGTAACAGTTAGAAGGATCATCTGTATTTTGTATTTCGCTGATGATATCCTGCATTTCTTCTGCCGAAGAGATAGTAGCAAGGTGCCCTCCAAGGCTTTCACAGTAGCTTTCCGCCTGGGTCCAGGTATATGCCATATCTGAAAACAGTTGGTACCGGTGTCTTCCGAGCTTAACATCGTGTGTAACGCTGACCTCCTTATCGGGCGGATCAGGTCTTTCCGCACGGATATTTTTATTTTCATAGGGTTCATAATCCTTTTTCTGAACTGTGATCTGATAATTATCCGGTTTGTCGCTGACAAGCCGGACGGAATATTTTCCGTTTTCAGTATAAACTGTCTGCTTATCCTGCTGTGTACGGTCTGCTTTAATAAATTCTTCCTGTTTTTCTTTTCCGTCCACAATTACGGTTTTTATCTCTTTTGTTGTCTTGTAGCCGCCGATTACCGTTACCTCTGCCCCGTCAATAGGATCACCGTTTTTTTCTGTTACCGTACCGGTGATCTCGACATCGAACAGTTCCGGAACAAGCTTCACATTGATTGTAAGGTTGTTTCCCTTTTTGCCGTCGGTCTTTTCCGTAATGATAAGAGGAGAATAGCCTTCTTTTTCAAAAGTTATGTTGTATGCAGTACCGTATTCGGATTCCCAATAGGATTGTGTAAAAAACTGTCCGTCTTTTTTGCTTGATACCTTCTGTCCGTTTGTCTGTCCGACAGTTTCAACGGTTATTTCTACTCCTTCAAGCTCCTTGCCGTCGATATCTGTTATTTTTCCGCTCACAGTCAGTTTCTTTTCGTTTTTGTCGATCTCATCCTGTACACATTCTGCATATACCTCAGCGCCCTTAAGATTCGGATGGATAGAATAAGAGCTTGTCGGTTTCGTCTCGTCTATATCGTATTTATTAGGAGACTGCAGCCGGTTTAACAGTTCTTTATCCTTGTCCCTTGAAGAATAGGCAACATCGTTTCCGAAAGCATTATAAACGGAAACAAAACTGATATTCATTCCTTCTTTCTGACATTTTTCTACAGCCTTATATATTCTGTCGTTGAATATTTTTACCGCCTCATCCAGCGATTGCGCATCCTTCTGTGAAAACACAATGCTTTTGTTACTTGTGAAATATTCTTGTTGTCTTGGCATAAGAGAACCCATTATCAGAGAATCAATATCTGTCGTATAGGGCGCTACCAGCTTTGGATAGCCTGCAACGATGATATGAGCCTGGGAGCCGGCCGTTTCACTGATTTTTTTATAGCACTGTTCCAGTCTTTCAACTGTCGTATCAATAAGGTTTTCTTTGATCTTATCAATATGTTTGTCCAGTCTTGATCTATATCCGGTAAATTCCAAAAAATCAAAATCGAGAACGGCATCCTTGATGACGTCTGCAAATTCAACGTCATTGCCGCCCATAGTTATTGTCACATACTCTGCTTTTTTGTTTTTTAACTGTTTGAATACATTGAGTTGGGGTTCTATCTCAACATACTCTTTATGACGTTCGGGAAGTATTTTGCCGTTGATAAATCTTATTGCTACGGTTCTGTTAAAAAGCTTGAATCTGTGTTCGTATTCTTCCGGAAGCTTCTTTCCTTTTTTAGCCTTGGCTTTCACATCATCGGGTATGGTTCCCGTATCGAGTATATTTCCTGTGACAGCGCCGGACATAGCCGCAAAATACCAGTTGCCGGACTTGCTTCCGGTACCTCTGTTTTGGTTCATGGTGATGCTCTTGCCTGTGGAATAATCTTTCAGCTTCAGCATACCGGACCAGGCGTTTTCCGATCTGTGGCACAGCCAGTCCTTGCTCAGCAAAAGATCATAGGTTCTATTTTTGTCAACATAGGTATAACTGTCCCCCGAATACAGGGTCAGTTCATGGTAGACACCGGATGGGATATCATCATCAAAAAAAGGCTCTATGCCTTCTCCTGAAGAAAAGGAATCTCCCAGCGACACGATAACTCTGTCGTTGTTGTATATGATCTCATATTCTCCTTCACTAACGGCTTTTTCTGCAACTGCCGCCTCAGCCGTAATGGGTGTCTTCATCTGAAAAACAGCGCCGCATGACACCACTGCCAGCACTATTGACATCAGTATGCTGAGCTTTTTTTTCATAATTTGTCCATCTCCTCTGCTGTAAGTTTGTCCAAAGCTTCCTTGTCGATCCTGCCGACTTTATATACAGTTATCACGTCATTTAAAGGCTTTGTTTCATAGTATTTTTTTTCAGTACTGTCATAGCTTATGATCGTATCCGTTTCGGAGACCATAAGAGGCACTTCTCTTTCGGATTCAAAATTATACAGTGCGGGCCATGCAAAGATCTTTCCGTTTATCACATATATTATCCAAAGCACATCCGATCCGGAAGTATACCGCATTTTATATAGAGGATACTTTTCTGCTGTCTGGCCGGTTATTTCGGCAGCTTCATCTGAATAGCCGCCGTTTTCGTCATAGTTTGTTGTGATAAGATCTGTATCAAAGCCTCTTTCATCCAGCTTCTGTACTATCTCGCTTCCATTCAGCATACCAGATGTATCGGCAGGCATTACAGAAACTATCTCAGTATATTTGCCGAAGTATTCCTCAGCATTTTTTGTCTGATCTTCTTCCGGAAAAGATATTTCATCTTCATCATAGGATAATTCCGATGTGTCTTCTGTGGAGTTTTCTTCACGTGATATCAGCTCGTTCTGTATATCCGCCATACTGCCGTCGTTTTTACTCTTTTTCTTTGACGAGCTGCATCCGGATAAAAACACAACACAAACCAAAACGGCTGCAAACATATTCAATATCGTTCTTTTCATTCTAAGTCCTCCCGAAAGTATGATTTTACAAAAACACTCCGGAATCAGATTAAACATTCCGGAGTGTTTTGTTGTCAGTTCTTTTTGTTTATCTTTTTGTCAAACATCATCTTTGTTATAAAATATCCCAGAGTTCCGGCAGCAGCCGTAATAAAAGGCTGAGCATAATCTTTCAGAAAGTACGGGAGCGAGAGAGGATGTATCACGACCTGTATAACAACAAATACGATCGCAAACACAACGGCTTTTCCGAATTCGGATTGTCTGGGCTTGGGACTTTTGCGGGTCATATTGGAAAGAAGACCTCCGAAACAGCCCATGAAGATAAGTGTTAAGACCGGTATGAATACGAAGCTTTTAACAAGCGAACCGAACAGGAAGAACAGCAGAATGAAGGAAAGGATCCCGCCTCCGAGACAAATAAAATTGCTTATTGTCCTTATCTTTTTGTATTTGTTTGTTTCAAGAATAATTTCAAGATCCTTGATATCATTCTCATCCACTGTCATGCCAAGAGCTTTTGCGTTTTTAAAGCACGTCAGAGCCTGAAGCGGATTCTGTCTGACGCCGTATCCGTTTTTGTATATCCTTCCGAGATAGATATATGCAGGGGGATATCCATTGTTGGCAGTCTGTTCAAAGAGTGTCTTTGCCATTCCATAGTCCACATCAAATCCCTGTCCCAGAAGATACATTTCTCCGAGTGCGCATTTTGCTTCGTCAGAGCCCTGGTCTGACGCTTTCTGATAGAAACCGATCGCTCCGTTATAATCCTTTTTGGTGCCCTTTCCTTCTCTGTTATAATTTCCGCATTTGACCATAGCCT
The DNA here is from genome assembly GCA_002308635.1 of Ruminococcaceae bacterium UBA1244. GTDB lineage: Bacteria > Bacillota > Clostridia > Oscillospirales > Acutalibacteraceae > UBA1213. Next base: position 12,955 of record DBWG01000135.1, read on the forward strand.
CAACCGATCCGTTGTCTGCGGCGCGCTTATACCATTTCAGAGCCTCAACATAATCCGTTTTTTCACTTTCATAAAGATTTCCAAGGCGGAGCTGGGCATCAACGTTGCTGCTGTCTTTTTCGGCTGCGCTCATCAGCCATTTCATTGCCTCATCCTTTTGGGTCTGTTTATGTATGACGTTATTCTTCCCGCAGGATTTACATTTTACAACGCCTTTTCCGACCGGAACGACCAGTTTTTCACCGCAGAATTTACAAACAGGCTCCTGTTCGTTGAAGGCTGCTTCATTGTTGTCATAAAGAACGCCTATGCGGTACATGGCGAGAGGATGTTTTTTTTGTGCGGCATAAGTATAGAATTTAAGAGCGGCTTCCTTATCCTGGATAACGCCACTGCCCTCGTCATAGATCAGTGCAAGACGATAGAAAGCCTCCGGAGAACCGGAAACGCCTCCCTTCTGGAGCAGGTTTATTCCCTTTTCTGTATTTTTTTCGACCACATCTCCTTCAAGATACATGGTGCCGAGACGCAGACAGGCATCAGGCTGGTAAAGTGAAGAGGCTTTTTCAAACTGTTCTACAGCGTCCGCCGGGTTCTTTTCGCAGCCCGTACCGTTCATATACATTTCTCCGAGCTTATATATTGCTGCGGGATATTTTTTTTCGGCGGCGCTTTTTGTCAGCAGGAATGCTTTTTCGGTATCCTGTTCGGTTCCCTCTCCTTTTTCAAGCATTCCGGCAAGCATAAATTCTGATTCGGTATTCCCGTTATCAGCTCCGATGCGGAAATACTTTGCGGCCTCTTCATTGTTTTTGACAACGCCGGTACCGTAGTAGTACATCTTTCCGAGATTCAGGTTTGCTTCGTCACAGCCCTTTTCCACGGCCTTTTTATAATAATCAAATGCCTTTTTGGTATCCTTGGAAACATTTATGCCTTTTTCATAAAAGGTGCCGAGTTTGTTGAAGGCGTCGGGCTCGTTTCTGTCGGCAGCGAGCATATAAAATTCCATGGCCTTTTTCCTGTCTGCCGGAACGCCCTTTCCCTCATCATATATCCGGCCCGCAAGATAGGCGCCTCTGCTGCTTCCCTGATCGGAAGCCTCCCTGTAAAGCCTGAGTGCTTCCGAATAGCTTCTTGTAACGGCTTCACCTTTTTCATAGATCTCTCCGAGCAATACTTCTGCCTCGTTATCCTTATTGTCGGCAGCAAGTTTCAGACTTGAAACGGCGGCGGCAACGTCCTTTTTTGTGCCGTTTCCGGTTAACCGCAGCTTTGCCAATTCTCTGATAGAGGGAATAACTCCCTGTTTTGCCGATCTTTCAAACCATTCCGCAGCTTTTTCGGCAGACTCATCCGCGCCCACTCCTGTGATGTACATTGATCCCAGCACATACTGAGCCTCTCTGTCTCCTTTTTCGGCAGACTTGCTTATCCAGTCAAATCCAGCAGGATAATCACGCGACCTGATAAGTGCCATTCCGAGTTCTCTCTGAGCGGCCGGATTTTCTTTTTTTGCAGCTTCCGTCAGATATTCGTCAGCCTTTACAGTGTCCGCAGCAATACCCTTTCCATTACGGTAGATGAAACTAAGCTTGTACATAGCGTCCGTATTTTCAAGCTCTGCTGCTTTCTGATACAGCCTTATTGCTTCCTGCGGATTTTTTTCTGTTCC
>DBWG01000135.1:14646-14807 GCA_002308635.1 Ruminococcaceae bacterium UBA1244
CCAGCCGCAAAAGCACCGTCAGGATTATTGCTGTCGGAGGCTTTTTTGAAGTATGAAAATGCTTCTTCGGGGTCTTTGGTTATTCCTATGCCGCTTTTATAGCATAAGCCGGTTTCATACCCTGCACCGGCATGCCCGGCATCCGCAGCCCTTTTAAAGCA
>DBWG01000135.1:14852-15409 GCA_002308635.1 Ruminococcaceae bacterium UBA1244
CTTCAATGCAAATTCATATCTTGACTCCGGAGTCCGTCCGCCCTTCTCTATGGCAGTAAGCACGGCTTCGTACCACTTTTTTTTCTCTTTCGGGGCATGTTTTATGGCGTTTCCGAGATCCCAGTCCTTCCGGTACCGTACTACCTTGCCGGGATCGTCACTGAGTTCAAATTCCGAAGACGCTCTGTTTTCGGCAAGGAACTTTCCGAAATGTGCTTCGTGGCTTTGCGAATATCTACTGAGTATTTTGTCATACTGCTGTGCGGCCTCGCTGAATTTCTTTGCCTCAAGAAACTGAATTCCTCTTGGCAAAAGTTCTTCAAGGGGAATTGCGAGATCTATCACGTACTGCATAGCCATAGGGGCAGCGGTTCCTTTTGGCAGAAAATCTTTGATTTTTTTGATTAGATCTCTTTGCCAGCCCCACCCCTCAATTTTCATTCCCTCAATTTCTTTGATTCCCTTCGGGAGCTGTTCCGGCTCCATGTGCCTATAGCAAGGACAGAGACTTTTTGAATTATCCTTTGCCATCATCTTCAGGAAACGGCTCCACTCGT
>DBWG01000157.1:0-474 GCA_002308635.1 Ruminococcaceae bacterium UBA1244
GATCGAGCGTGATCTGGCATTTGAAGCACAGCTTATCGAAGCCGAACAGGACTTCTGGAACAACTATGTTCTGAAGGGCATTGAACCGCCGTTCGTTGAAACGCCCGAACTCTGCTTCTCTACGATTGACAAGTATGTGCAGGCACAGCTCAACAAGAAACCGTTTACTATCACCGGATTTGACGAGAGCCTTGCAAGAATTGCAGAGCTGAGAGCAGAAAAGAAGCATCTGGAGGATGAGCAGAAAGCCATTCAGAATCAGATTGACAGCCTTGTTCTGCCGATCATTGACGCTATGGGAAGTAACACTTCCGGCACGGCAACTGTTGGCAGTACACGCTATGACATTTCCTACAAACCAATGGAGCGAACAGGTATCAACAAGGACAATCTGAAACGCCTGAAAATCGGTTATCCTGATGTGTACGACCAGTTTGTCACCACCACGAGCAGCCGCAGACTCAATTTCAAGAG
>DBWG01000157.1:535-4549 GCA_002308635.1 Ruminococcaceae bacterium UBA1244
CTTCATCCGGCAATTACAAAAAATCAATTTACAATACGGAAAAGTATGATATAATAATATCAGAATGGCGAAGAGGAGAAAAATACAATGGGTGAAAAAGATAGCTTATCGAAAAAGTTCATGGGTGATAATTCAAGATTTGCTGATCTTCTCAATTATGTGTTCCATAACGGCGAACAGGTAGTGCATCCGGAAGAGCTGTTACAGCTTGATACTGCATCTGTTATGTCGATCATTGACAAGAACGGTAAAACGACCTATAAGCAAAGACAGCGTGATGTTGTAAAACTTCTTTCGGTCGTTTCAAGCGGAAAGGAAACATTCGTGGTTTTCGGAACAGAAAATCAATCGGAGGTTGACTATACTGCACCGATCCGCTGCCTGCTTATGGACATCATGGATTATGTAAACCAGATTGAGAAGATTGCAAAAGGTCATCGTGCAGAAAGAGACAGTAAAACAAGTGCCGATTTTCTATCAGGCTTCCATAAAGAAGATAAACTCTATCCGGTAATTACTGTAGTGATATATTGGGGAACGGATGAATGGAACGGTGCAAGATCGCTTGAAGAAATGTTTGATGTCAGCAACGAGGCGTACCGAAGATTCATTCCACAATATGAGTTGAATCTTGTAACTCCAAAGGATATTTCTGATACGGATTTCGGAAAATTCAATACAGATTTAGGAGCAGTCCTTAAATTTTTGAAATATTCCGACAGCAAAAAAGCGATTCAGGAGCTTGTCAGAAACGATCCGGAGTACAGAAGTATCCCTTGGGATGCGGCAGAGATGATAAGGCTGTTTGGAAACTTTACGTTTGAATATGCTAAAAGAGAGGAGAATGTCGATATGTGTAAAGCACTTGAAGATTGGGCTGTTGAAAGCGAAGAAAAAGGCAAGGCAAAAGGAAGAATTGAAGTACTTGCCGAGCTTGTTAAAAACGGCATTATTACCGTTTTCCAAGCGGCAGAACAGGAAAAAATGACGGTCGAGGAATTCAAAGCTAAAGCAGGTCTGACCGCCGTATAAAGAACAAAATAAGGACAACAAAGGCAGGAAGGTACGACAAGCGTCTGTATCTTTCTGCCTTATGTTTTAAGAAGGAGGTTTTATAGAATGATAGCAACCTATCAGCGCACAATCTTTGAAAAAGGCGACTTTTCGATCTGTGCTTTCAAGCCTGAAAATGAGCAGGAGCCGCCGCAGAGTGCCGTTTCAAAATACGGAACATTTGTCGGTACAGGCTTCAATCTGCCGCACAGCGAGGACATTTCACTCAACCTTGACGGCACATGGGAATCCAGCAAGTACGGCTTGCAGTTCAAGATAAGCACCTGTATATCCATCCTACCGAAAACAGAGGAAGGAATCATAGCATTTTTAGCATCCGGTGTTCTGCCGTACATACGAAATAAAATGGCGGTCAGATTGTATCAGACATTTGGAAATGATGTGTTTTCGGTGCTTGAAAACAGACCGGCAGAATTGCTGAAGGTTCGTGGTATTACCGAAAAGAAGCTCAAAGCAATTCAGGAAGCGTACACCATAAACTACGGATATCAGGACTTGCTGATGCTCTTGCAACCTGCCGGAATATCTGTCAGCAAAATCAAGAAGATCGTTGACAAGTTCGGTGCAGCCGCAACGGAAAAGGTAAAGAATAACCCCTATGTCCTGTTTACCATCAATGGCTTTGGTTTCAAAACCGTTGACGAGATTGCGCAAAAGACACACACGCCGCCGAATGATCCGTTGCGTATTATGGGAGCCTTGAAGTTTGTACTGACCGAAGCCCAGAACAACGGGCATCTCTGCATGGTGCAGGAGGAACTGCGTTTATCCGCTCATTCTATGCTAAATGAGGGCTTTGAGAACGAGGTCGTTTCGATGGAGGAAGTAACCTATGTTATTAAGCAAATGGCTCTTGACGGCACATTAAAAGGCGACAACGGCTATGCTTATCTTGCCTATAATTACGACAACGAGAGCTTTGCCGCCGGATGTATCAGGGCTTTGTTGTATATCCGTGAGAAACCTGTTAATGTAGAATCGGCAATTATGGATTTTGAGAAAGGCAACTTTCCTCTTGCCGACAAGCAGAAAGAAGCTATCGAACAGTTTTTCAGGAATCGTTTTTCCGTCATCACAGGCGGTCCCGGAACTGGAAAAAGTACGGTTCTCAAAGCTATCCTTGAAGTGCAGCACAGTATCTATCCGAAAACAGATGTTCTGCTCCTTGCACCTACAGGAAAGGCAGCCAGACGCATGGCAGAAGCAACAGGACACGAGGCTTTCACGATACATTCCGGTTTGCACATTGGTGAAAATACAGGCATTGACAGCATTGAAAAGGTGCTGTCCGATGTTGTTATCGTTGACGAGGTTTCCATGTGCGATATGCGGCTATTTGCTATGCTTATGGCGGCGATAGACCCGACAAAGACAAAGCTGCTGCTTGTCGGAGACAGCGACCAGTTGCCAAGTGTTGGTGCCGGAAATGTACTGAACGAGCTTATCACCTGCGGAAAGGTTCCCATAACCCGACTGAACCTTGTCTATCGTCAGGGAGCAGGCAGTATCATTCCTGTTAATGCAGAGAAGATCAATGCAGGCGACTCAAAACTGTCGTACAATCAGGAGTTTCGATTTATCCGTGCTGATGAACCAGAATTATGTTTTGATACAGTCGTTGCTCAGTACATTTTCGAGATTACGAATAACGGTATCGAAAACTGTTGCATCCTGTGTCCGATGAAGTCGAGGGGAATTAACTCCGTCAATGAATATAACAAACAGATTCAGGCTGCAATCAATCCGCCTGCACCGAATAATCCAGAGATCAGGCTCAAAAACACCGTTTTCAGGTTAGGCGACCGTGTTATGCAAACGAAAAACTCCGAAAATGTATCCAACGGCGAGACAGGCTTTATCGTTGAGATCAAAAAGGACGAGGACGATAACCAGCTTTGCGGCATCCGCTTTGACGGAAAGTCGGATGTGTTATGGTATTATCCGGAGGAAATGCAGAATATCACGCTTGCATACTCGATAACGATACACAAAAGTCAGGGTTCAGAGTTCAAATCGGTTATAATCCCTATGATGAAGAGCTTTTATATCATGCTCAAGCGAAACCTGCTCTACACAGCTGTTACCCGTGCCAAAAGCAAGGTGATTCTTGTCGGTCAGAGGGCTGCTGTTTTTATGGCTGTCAACAAAACCGAAACGGATAAGAGAAACACACAGCTTGGGAGGAGGATATAATTTCAAAAAGCAATTTACAATAGCAAAAAATATGGTATAATAATATTAAGATGATCGGAAGGATTGATTACAATGGCTAATGAATCTTTGGCAGATAACAGAACTGTCAAAAATAAAACCAAAGATAGTGTGTTTACCACGCTTTTCAAGGATGTCAACAATGTTTATACTCTTTACAGAGAGTTACACCCTGAAGACACAACTACAACGGTTAATGACATTCAGATTGAAACACTTGAAACCGTTCTGATAAATGAGATATATAATGATCTTGGATTTATCGTTAATTCCGGCGAGAAAGCAAAATTTGTTATTCTCGTTGAAGCACAAAGCAGATGGACAGATAACATGACGCTGCGTATGCTGTTCTATATTTCCGAGACATACCGCCGTTATCTGAAAGAAACCGAGCAGAGTGAACATCTTGAAAAAAGGGTGTTTCTGCCGAAACCGGAAATGTATGTTGTATATACCGGCAGCAAAAAAATATCCGATGAAGTGTCATTCAGTGAGACCTATTTTGACGGAGATTCTTCTCTTGACCTGAGGGTAAAGGTGCTGCGTCAGGCCGAAAAAAATACACTGCACGGACAGTACATCGGGTTCAGCAGGGTATATGATGAACAGCGCAGACTATACAGCAACAAGCTGGAATGTATCAAAGAAACCATCAGAATCTGTATAGAAGAAGGTTATCTTACAGAATTCCTTGACCAACACAAACAGGAGGTGACTACCATGCTGTCA
>DBWG01000157.1:4564-4774 GCA_002308635.1 Ruminococcaceae bacterium UBA1244
ACAGGCACAGCGTGAACAGTACGACAAAGCAATCAGGAAAGAGAGTGAAGAAAGAGGTGTTCTAAAAACCCTTGTTTCACTTTTCAAAAAAGGTCTTTTAACTCTTTCTGAAGCCTCTAAACAGGCAGATATGTCAGAAAAGGAGTTTGAAGATTTGGTAGTGTCTATGCCGTAATGTCACATCAACAGGAGGTGACTACCATGCTGTCA
>DBWG01000157.1:4837-8195 GCA_002308635.1 Ruminococcaceae bacterium UBA1244
CAGAGCAGAAGGCAAAATTGAAGGTATACTCAGCACATTGGCAGGTTTGGTCAAAGACGGGATACTCACTTTGTCGGAAGCCGCAAAAAGAGCCAATATGACAAATGAAGAATTCGGCAAAAGAACAGGACTAACCGTATAAAGCATAATACAACAACGATTGCAGAGGAAGGATGATTCTTTCCTCTGCATTTTATTTTGAAAGAGAGTGCGAAAATGATTGATGCAGGAACAATATTACAGATGCTCCGCATGGAGCATCATATTACAAGACACGAATTGGCAAAGCAGTTTGGAACAACCTACGAAACCATAAAGAAGATCGAAGACAACAATGGTAATGTCCCCGATGAATGGCTGATCTATCTTTACAACAACTATGATCTGTCGCCGGAAGAACTTTATCTTTTAGAGTATATCTCCGATATGCCTGATGTGGACAATACAGAAGTCACTCACACATACAAGGGCTATACGGCTATTGCACGAGGACGACATTCCTTCAGCATCAGAAGGGCCGATGGTATCGAAGTAATGCATACAAGCAGCCGTTCAAAAAAAGTTATGACTACGGCAGACATGGAAAATGCTATTGACAGCTTCCTGCTTTTACTGACCGCCTTTGATACACCGGAGGACAATGTATGAAGCTATCAGCAGAAGAAATGATTTCATCATGGGCAGAACAGTGCAGAAAAAGCTATGAGCAATGGCAGAGCATATTTGAAAACGGATGTCATGATCCATTCTGGGAGGATGGCATTAACCTTAACCTTGTCCGAAACCATATCATTTACTTTCAGCGACAGATGAATGATCTTTGCGAAGAGATAGGCTATCTCAAGCCTGAGATATGCAGCAGAGAGATACCGAAAGCAGTTAACCCGCGTTATATGGCAAGAACAGAAGAGATAGAAAATCAGGCTCGAAAATTACTTGTTCTTATTGAGCAGTTTGATGATTATTGGAAGCTCGTTTCTTTTGAGGATCAACTGACGGACGAGCAAAAAACGGCTGTTTACTATTCTGTTACTTTGGGATATGTCAATAACCTGAAAAATGCAATCGACAGCAAAGACTATGTTGCGATGAGAAGGTACCGTGACGGTTCATGGATACTTGAAAGCATCAGTAAATGTCTGGAACAAATAAAGCGTATACAACAGTAAAATAAAATCAAAAAACAGACCTTCCGCCACGATTTATTCCGTAGCAGAAGGTCTGTATCTTTTTGAAAATGATGACATAGGTTATCATTTTGAAGTAAGGCTAAAACCCAAAGAACTTTTTTAGTCCATTACAGTGCTTCAGATACTCAACAGTAGAACCGTCATGAACTATTTTTGCAGCTGATTTTTCAGGTCTGTCCGGCAGCATATCCCAAACGCCGCTCCCATGTGTTTTTTTTCGGCCAGCCCTCAGTATCGTAATATTTCCGGATGATGCCGAAAATATAGCTGCCCTTTTCCTGTAAATGAACACTTTCATAATAATCAGGTATAATGTCGCCGGACAGAAGATTACCCATAAATTCAGCCATCTCTTCATTTTCATTCTGTTTGCCATAATCAGAAACAAAGTATACATTTTCAAAGTGTTCTCCGGGGTTATTTGAAAGTGCCGTATATTCATCAGTCACGGCATTGTTGTAATTGTTTGCGTATTCGAAATCATCGGGATTGGTGCTGTAAAAATCCTCTGTCAGTTCCTTGATACCGCCGGACAATTCTATTTTATGATAAATCAGGTGATATATCTCATGGGAAATGACGCTCTTTGTAAAATTATAGCCGCCGCATATTACCAGCAGACCATATTGACCGGAAGCGTATGCACGGGGACTCCCAACGCCTTCACCGGTGGTACTCCTGATTCCTTCTACCAGCTCAATATGGATCGGCTCGCCTTTATCAGATGACATCTGTTTGAAAAAACCGTCAGGGTACATCCTGAGAAGGTTCCGGAGAGAAAGCATCGTACTGTAAATAAGTTGATCGTCCTGCAGCGGTTCGGAGAGATAGTAAAAATGCGTCATTTCCATTTCCTCACGCAGCTTGATAACGACACCAAATTCATCCTGCAAGGCTGTCCGCATGGTTTCTATATCCTCGTCGCTTATCTTCGGGAGACTGTACTCACTTTCCGATCGTGTCGGCGTGACCTGCGGCTGCACAGACGAGAGATCCCACCGATAAAGTTCTGTTTTTCCTGCACCGGACACGGTAAAATACAGGCTGCTGCCGCTTAGTGCCGTACCGGAGACATTTATGCTTTCGTCATTGTCAGGCAGGTCGAGACGGCAGACCGTTCCGTCACCCTTGTGCAGATTCAGGATACTGCCATCGTCACCCTTTGACAGTGTGACATAGTAATCCTCATTGATGCAGCAGGTCTGACCCGGAGCGTCCTCGGATGTGAAATACTTGTATTCATATTCAAACGGATTTGTTGAATAATAGATCACCTCGGGTTCGGAGTCTCTTTCCGGAGCAAGACCGATTATGACCGATCGTCCATTGTCTATCCGTTCCACCGATAAAAACCGGTAGTCCGGTTCCGTGCGGGTTATCATCTGAGTTATATACAGGTCGTCATGTTTTTTTATCTCATAAATGCCACCGGAACTCACGCAAAACAGCCTGTCTTTCATTTTGAAGCACTGTGCAATTATTTCGGGTGCTTCAAACGGTGTTTCCAAATCAGGCTGATAATGCTGTCCGCTCTGCAGGAAATAAATCACGCCGTCCGTTTTGTCTACCACCGTATCAGCATCCGCAAAATCGAATCTGTGAGGGGTGGTTGTTGAACGGGGACGATAAAGAGAGGTGTTTTCCGTTACAACTTCTATTTTGCCGTTGTTTGTGTTCAGACGGTCAACGGCAAACGAACGCCCGTCATCGGATGCGTAAAGAAGCAGAATATGGTTCCCATCCGCCGCACCGCATACGGATAGTGTCATACCCTCCCGTTGAGGCAGCCATCCGGAGAGATTCGTCAGAAAGGGTACCGCCTCGGAAGGCTCCGTGACCGAGGATTCATCCGGTTTTTCGGGTGTTGGCGTTTCGCTCTTTTCAGATGTGGTTTGTTCGGGAGTGGTCTGCTTAGATGTAGGCTGTTCAGGCGTTGTTTGCTCAGTGGTATCGGTTCCGATGCTTTCCTGTGATGATATATTCTGTGAAGTGCTGCTCTCCTGCTTTTGGGAAGCGGCTGTACAGCCCGATAACGCTATCAATCCTGCCATCAAAATCAGTCCCACAGTCCTTGCCCGAAAGAGATGTGATCTTTTATTATGTCCCATTGTCAGTCCTCCTTGCAGCTAATGCTATGCTTGTATGGTTTGTATTCTCAGCGATATGCT
>DBWG01000164.1 GCA_002308635.1 Ruminococcaceae bacterium UBA1244
GCACCGGCAGTTCAGGCTGTTTTTCAAGCCCAGCCCACCATAGGTCTCCGAAGGCTCCGGCAGTTCCGCTCAGTCTCAATGAAAACTTCCTGAAATCAACTCTGCCCAGTACATCGAGCACCTTTTGCGGATCATCGTATTCACCGATGAACGCAAGCGTCAGATGAAGGTTCATGCAGTTTGTATAGCTGCCCTTTATCCCGTATGAACGAAGCTCATCCTGAGCTGAGAGCAGTGCGTGCTCTATTTCTTTACCGAATCTGAGAGCAATAAACAGCCTCATATCATCACTTCCTTTTATGTTTTATTTTATCATAAAAAAATGATCTCTTCAATGTTTTTTCGATCACAAGACACTCAGATAAGAGCTTATACAGCCGGCACGTTCACTCACAAAGGTATTGACGGAGAATTATAAAAATGCTATAATTTTTACAAAATTCGACAAAGAGGGATAATTATGGAAAAATCAGGAAATGCAGTTCAGGTCAGATATTTCAGCGGCTACATACGCAACTGGAGAGCTTTGTGCGAAGAACTCGGTATTGACCGGACTCTTTCACGCACAGAAAGAGAAAATGAGATCATTGTCCGTGCTTATTCAAAATGGAAGCTTGACTTCATGTCACACATCTGCGGAATGTTCGTTATCGCAATTTTTGACAGCGATGCAAATAAACTATATATTATCAGAGATCAGGTCGGTCAGAAACACATTTTCTATGCTGTTGCAGACGGTGATATCATATTTTCCGGAGACATCAGCGAGATAGCTGATGACCCGCACATAAAAAAGCAGCTCAACAAACGCAGCTTTCAGCAGTATCTTTTCTATGGATATCCCATCGGCACAGAAACGCTCTATGAGGGCATTTTCAAGCTTATGCCCGGACATTATGTTGAGTGGGACGGAAAAAATGCAGAGGTACACTGCTATTGGAAGCCTGTTTTTGAACCCGATCATTCAAAAACACTGGATCAGTGGGCAGAGGAAATAAAGGCGGTCATCACTCAGATATTCGACGAGGAAAGAAACGACAGCGAATTCCCATATAAGGAATCGTTCCTTTCCGGAGGAGTTGATTCATCCTTCCTGCTTGCAGCAAGTGACGCTGTCTATGCAAATACCGTCGGTTATTTCGGTTATGAAAACACCGGATTTGATGAGTCCTCTCTTGCACAGCATACTGCGGAGATACTCGGAAAAGGTTTCAGAAAGAGAATGATAAGTGCCGAGGAATTTTTTGAACGTATCCCGTTGGTCGTAGAAAAAATGGGTCAGCCTCTTGGCGATGCTTCGGCAGTTGCTTTTTCTATAGGCTGTTCCGCTGTCAGGGAGCATACAAAGGTGGTTTATTCAGGCGAAGGCATCGACGAGTTTTTTGGCGGATACAATGCCCACAAAACACCCATGCAGCCTGATTGGAAATATTATCTTACCTGCTCTCACATTATGAACGAGGATTTTATACGCTCAATAATGAAGGACTATGACGAGAATGTAAAAGCGTCAGACCCTGTAAAAGATATCTGGAACTCCACCGAAGGTCAGGACGAGCTTTCAAGAAAGCTTACCGCAGATGTTTCACTCTGGCTTGAAGGAGATATATATCTTAATACAGACCGTACAAGCACCGCCTGCGGTGTTGAGCTTCACACACCGTTCAGCGATATCAGGCTTTTCAACATTGCAAGAAAGATACCCGCTGAAATGAAGTTTATGAACGATCAGAACAAGTATGCTTTCCGAAAAGCGGCAAGCTCTCTTCTTCCGGATGAGGTCGCATTCCGCAAAAAGGTAGGCTTCCCTGTTCCTGTCCGCAAATGGCTCGCAGAAGACAGATTTAACAAACCTATTTTTGAGATGCTCTCAGGCGATACTGCCGAAAAGTACTTCAATGTCAAGGAACTCGCCGATATGTGGAACAGGTTCCTGAACGGCGAGGAATTTCTCTGGAACCGCATCTATGCTGTATACGCTTTTCTGCTCTGGGCAAAGAAAAACCTTGACTGATGAGGGACGGAAGTATGAAAGGGATCGGTATTTTCTCACACAGCACCAAAGAAATATCATCATTTGAGATCGTTACCCTTCACACAAGCGGTATGAGGTACATTACAGATCACGAGATAGTTGCAAAGGGCGATGATAAAGCGGAGGTCACAAGATATTCCATAAGGTTTTCGGACGGAAAGGATATCCGGATACCTGAAAAACAGGCTGTGACCGGCATGGACGATGTTCTTAAAATACTCAATGACTGCCGGATGCTCTCGTGGGACGGCTTTTTCGGCAAACATCCCAAAAATGTCAGAGACGGAGAAATGTTCCGGCTTGACGCATCCGTAAACGGCGGAAGAACTATCCATGCAAGCGGTTCCGAAAATTTTCCGAAGGATTACCGGAAGTTCAAAGACTGGCTTTATGAGATACTCAGCGGCAGCGATAAAAACTGAATCATAACAATAACAGGGTATCCGTTCTGTCGGATACCCTGTTGTTTTCGGTCAAGAATATCAAAATACGTTTTTGTCCTGCATGATGCCTATTACGTAATCAACGCTGTATTTTTTGAGCAGATCATTGTTTGTTTCAAAGTCAAGTCTGTCAACGGCTTTTTGGATGTATTCCTCCAGATCGTTCTTTTTCATATTATAAAGAACAGTATCTCTGCTGATGTATTCTTCTCCATCATCTTCCGTATCAAGGCTTTTGATGTTTTCAGCTCTTTCAGCAGTATCATATCTGTAGAAAAGGTAAAGTCTGCCGTTGATCTCTTTTACTAAAGCGGTTTTCTCCTTCATGTCAAGTATCAGCTGGTCACGCTCGTTGTCTTCAAGCTCATCCTTTATAACATCTGTTGATTCCGTCGGCGGATAGTCCGAATCAAAATCTGTTTTGAACTGCTCTGTAACGTCATCTGTAGTTTTGCCGCTGCTGAGCATATCGGCATACTTTTTGAAGCGCTGCTCATATTCGGCCTTTGTCTCGTCGGAAATGCCGATCTCATCGCCGTTGTCATCATAATCTGTAAGATTGGCGTAAATGAAGTAATATGAAACATAGTTTTCAGCAAAGAATTTTTTCAGTTCATCGTCACTGACTTCAAGCTCTCCTCTGCTGCCGTAAAGCCTTGTGAAAAGCTCATTTTTCATAAATGACGCATTTACATGGAACTTGAAGAGACTGTTCGAGGTAACTTCGAGCTCAGGCAGGATATATTCATACATATCATATATCTGTCTGAAATAGTCCTTATAAGAATCAATCATGGTGTCATCCAATGTGAGGTGCTTTTCTTCTGCCAATTTCTTAAGAGCAAGATAATCGAGTGAGGATTTTTTTGCTTTGTCATATATCCATTCCCTGACGTTCTTGCCGTCGATGATACCGGTCTCAAAGTTGTTGTCTGATTCAGCGGGGTTGTCCTGCATGATATTGTAAGCTTCATACGCATAATTGAAAACACTGTATGTCCAGAATCCCAAGCTTATCTTCTGATCTTTAGTCCTGAAACACCACGGCACATTTGCAAGCGCAGCTTCATACTCCTCAGCAGAGGGCAATGTGATATTCCTGTTTTTTTCTGAAAGGGAATAGTCTGTCTTTGAGTAATTTATAGATGCGGCAAGCTTATCTGCACCTGCGGATTCAAAGTTGCCGGAAATAATGGCTGTTCCGTTAGCTATCACAGAGTTTACTGTCGGAGAGGTAACACATTCATTATCCACCCAGACAGAGATCTGCTGTCCAAGATACGTTTTTGTTGCCTCCGCAAACTTTTCCCGTCCTTCATCAGTCAGTTCAAGAACGACCACCCACTCCTTGAAACCGCTGTCATCTGACTGTTCCTTTTTTTGGGCGCTCTTTATGTCATCGTTAGTAAGAATAACTGGTCCTGAACCATCCGGGCTGCTTCCTCCGCGGAATGTGATCTTTACAGACGATCTTATAAAATCTATGATATCGTTCAGTTTTGCCGCAGCGTTTTCAGCATCATAGTCCTCTGCATTGACCTGCATTTTTCCGGAGACCTTTATCTCATTCTGTAATTTGTCCAGAGTTAAATTGCGGTCATTTATCCCGTATGATGACAGCTTTTGTTCTATGATTGGAAACAGATTTTCCGACACTTCATTCGTGGTATAAGTATCGCCATGAGAAAAAACTGCTTCAAATCCGCAGTTCAGAATATAACTATCCGAGGCTGACTGCGGCTGAGAAGTTTCCGATGTTTCAGAAGCTTCCTGAGATTGTGAGGATTCCTGCGATGGTGAGATCTCCGATGAACGTGAGGTCACGTCAGGCTCGCTTTTTTGTTCTTCTGAAGTACTGATCTGAGGGCTTGTTTTTTCTGTAGACTCATTTTTATCCTGACATCCGGAAATGCAGAAAGAGCCTGCAAGTATCATTGCTGCCAGAACGGCGCAGACTTTGTTGTGTATTCGCATAATAAAACACCTTTCTTTTATATTTGATTTTGTGGTCATGCAACACGCTTACTTTATAAAATCAATTATCTCTCTGGTGATCTTTCTTGTTTCTATGGTCTTATCTCCGACAGTACCGTATGTATGGAAAGCGCCGTCCATTTCGATAGTCTTTACAGGAACACCCGCTTCCTCCAATTTGCGGTCTATAGTTATGGAGTCGGCATAGAGTGATTCGCGGATATCACAGGTTATGAATGTCGGCGGGAAACCGCTGTAATCTCCGAAATACGGAGATACTTCGGGGTCTTTAGTATCGCCGCTGCCGACGTAAAGATCAGCCAATGAAGCTCCTGACCCTTTTTTTACAATGAAATCCGTATTGATATCGTCATTGATCGAGCGGTCGATAGTGTCGCTCAGATCAATGACGGGTGAATGAAGTATCATATTATCCGGAAGTTTTATGCCCTTTGATTTCAGCCTTAACAAAAGAGAAAGGCAAAGACCGCCGCCGGCACTGTCGCCGACAAGTGTTATTCTGCTGTCAGGACGCTGTTCCCTGACAGCGGTATATACCTTTTCACAGTCGTCAAGTCCTGCCGGAAAAGGATGCTCCGGCGCAAGTGCATAATCTATCATAATGACAGGTTTTCCGCTTTTTGCGGCAAGAGTCTCGGCATACATCCTGTGGTGGAACGCAATACCAAGGATATATGATCCGCCGTGAATAAAAACTATCACATCATTGTTGCGGCATCCTGTCGATGCTGCGACCTCAACAGGAACTCCTGCGATCTCCTTGCGTTTGGTTACTGTCCCTCTTCTTTTTTTGTATTTTTTATTGTTATCTTCAAGATTCTGACGCAGCTTTTGACAGTTGCTTTCGCTTCCGTCACTGAACGACAGATCATCATAGCTTTCATGCAGCATCCGTATTATTATTTTCATTATCAAGGAACGTGCTTTTCTTCTTTCTATTGACATTTTTGCTTTCTTCCTTTCAATATCTGCTACACACTTTGTATAGATTTACAGTTCATTATATCCATTTTTATAACAACTGTCAATAGAACTTTCATTAAAACATAAAATGGTCATCAAACTGATTATTTACAAGGAACAGAAAAAATGCTATAATGATGTCCGAGCGATCACTTTACAAAAACAGACATTCTGAGACCGCAAGGACGTTTCTGATGTGTGATATAAGGAGAAATAAAAATGAAAATTACCGAAATACTGAATACACGCAATATGTCATTGTCATTTGAGGTGTTTCCGCCAAAAAAGGAAACAAGCTTTGACAGTGTACGGGCTGCAACGGAAGAAATAGCCGGATTCAGACCGTCATTTATGAGTGTTACATACGGGGCCGGCGGAGGAACGAGCCGCTATACGCTTGAAATAGCAAAAAATATCAAAGACCGTTTCGGAGTTCCGACTCTTGCTCATCTTACCTGCGTTTCTTCGAGCCGTGAAACGGTGCATGAACAGATAAATGCTCTGAGAGAAGCAGGCATAAAAAATATAATGGCACTCAGAGGCGACCTGACTCCTGAGCTTGAAAAAACCGACCGTTCTCAATGGGACTACCGCTATGCGGTTGAACTGATACGTGAACTGCGTGAGATAGAGGATGATTTTTGTATCGGCGCCGCATGTTATCCGGAGATACATCCCGAAAGCAAAAATCAGAAAGAGGATATTCTTCACCTGAAAGATAAGGTTGATGCCGGTGCTGATTTTCTGACAACGCAGATGGTGTTTGACAACAATCTGTTTTTTAATTTCATGTATAAGCTCCGTGAAGCAGGTGTGACTGTTCCGGTCATTCCGGGAATAATGCCGATAACCAACACCGCTCAGGTAGAACGTGCAATAAAGCTGTCAGGTTCATTCATGCCTCAGCGCTTTAAAAGCCTCGTTGATTATTTCGGAACAGACCCGTCTTCAATGAAACAGGCAGGTATTGCTTATGCTACAGATCAGATAATTGATCTTTTTGCAAACGGCATTACAAATGTCCATGTCTATTCCATGAACAAACCTGATGTTGCAAAGGCTATCAGGGATAATCTTTCCGATATTCTCGGAAAGGATTTCAACAGATAACAAAAACGGTACTGAAAAGGAACGGTGAATAATATGATCTACACTCCGCTTACCAAAAAGGCTCTTTTGCTGTCATTCAATGCCCACAAGGACCAGTTCGACAAAAGCGGTATGCCTTATGTATACCATCCGTTCCACGTTGCGGAACAAATGAAGGATGAGCTTACTGTTTGTGTTGCCCTGCTCCACGATGTTGTGGAGGACAGTGATGTTTCACCGGAAGATCTGAGATCGTATGGTTTCCCTGATGAAGTCGTCGGTGCTGTCGCATTAATGACTCATTCGGACGACGTTCCGTATTTTGACTACATAAAAAAAATAAAGCGTGACCCTGTTGCGTCCGCTGTCAAGCTTGCAGATCTTGAACATAATATGGATCTGAGCCGTATTGATCTGCCGAAAGAAAAAGACCTTGAAAGAATTGAAAAGTATAAAAGGGCTGTTGAAATATTAAAGGAATAAGGGCAGGGATGATCTAACTATGAAAGTTTCAGAGCAGTGTTCCGGATGCTTATGGAGAAGACAGCAGGCACTGACGGACGATCAGCACTATCTTGCTGAGATCAGGGCGATCCTTGACGGAAGAAGCGAAAACGATTGTGCCCCATATCTCATCTATCAGTTCAATGCTGTCTATGAAAAGTATTTTGGAAAACGGCCGTCTTATAAGGCGGAGAAGAAAAAATATAACGACCTGCTTCTCTCGATGGAGGAGATTTTGCGAAAGCGTATCAGTGACTCCGAAGATCCGCTGAGAACAGCCTTTGTCTATGCAAGGATCGGCAACTATATCGACTTTGGCGCAATGAGCTGTGTCGATGAAAACACTTTTTTGTCACTGTTTGATAACACGGCACTCTCCGAAAGGGATAAGCCTGTTTATGATTCTTTTACTGAACAGTGCCGAAACGGAAAAACTTTTCTTCTGATCGCCGATAACTGCGGTGAGATCGTGCTTGACAAGCTGTTTCTTGAACAGCTTAAAACACATTTTCCTCAGCTTTCTCTGAGAGTTATGGTCAGAGGCGGAGAAGCACTCAACGATGCGTCAACGGAAGATGCAGAGTATGTTCATATCGACCGTATCGCAAGAATTATTTCAAACGGAAAGCCCATCTCCGGAACGGTATATGAAATACTTTCGGATGAGGCAAAAGCTGCAATAGACGATTCGGATATAATTTTTGCAAAGGGACAGGGAAATTACGAATCGCTTTCCGGTCAGGGCAGGCATATATTCTATTCTTTTTTGTGCAAGTGCGGCCTGTTTACTGGCAAATTCAATGTACCGAAGCTGACCGGCATATTTTTGGAAGAGTAACGTCTGCTCTGACGTGACAGTTCTGCGCAAGACCTTCAAAAGAGAAAGAAGGTCTTGTGTTTTATTTTCGGCTCAGTTTTTAAGTGAAGAGCCGCAGGCGGAGCAGAATACCGCATCCTGTGCGATGGGATTACCGCATTTAGGGCAGAAACAGATCTGTGACGGCCGAACGTACTGCTGATACCCCTGCTGAGGATAATTCTGCTGCTGATATCCCTGCTGAGGATACCCCTGCTGAGGATACCCCTGCTGAGGATAATTCTGCTGTTGATATCCCTGTTGAGGATAATTCTGCTGTTCATAACCCTGTTGAGGCTGTTGACCACCCTGAGGAGAAAGCAGATCGCAGCCGGCAAAAATGTTTGGATCAATATTTTGAATCAGGCTTCCGTTTATCATCAGTATACCGTTTACATAGTTAGTAAGGTCTTTTGCATGAGCCTTGTATCGTGCAAAAGCAAGCTGAATGATCGTGTATCTGATCTGGATCGCCGTTCCGTTCTGGAATGGCGCAAAATACAGATTTACAAATCCGCCGTTCATATTGTACTTGAACGAAAAGTTAAGACCGAAATTAATTGACCTGCCCTGAATTCGGCAGTCCTTTCCGAACTTTTGGTTGGCTGCCTGAATGAAAGCATTGAAAACACTGTCTAACGGACGGTCGTAATAATAGAAAAGATTTGTGACCATAAATATCCTCCTGAAATGTTGTTTTTAAATATTATAAATAAAATGTGAGTTCAAGTCAAGCTATAATAACCGGCGGTGCTGCAGGGCTTTTGAACGAGTAAACAAAT
>DBWG01000082.1:0-5802 GCA_002308635.1 Ruminococcaceae bacterium UBA1244
ACAAATGTCGGCGCAACGTCCCTTGCCCATGAATCATCCGATTCCATCTCGACAACACGGACATCCTCCGGCAGCATGAACCTTGCGGAATCATAATCGTCATACCGTGCGCAGACTATCACCTTTTCGGTTTTTGAAATTATCCCTATGACCTCCGAAAAAGCCTTTCTTGCAGCATAGGCGCCGTTCTGCCATGAATCCCTTCTGTGCGGGAAGATCATTATACAGCCGTAATGCGGCGAAAATTCCGCAGGCATAAAAAATCCGTCCGCCTTTGGTACGGAATGAAGTATCCTCATATTATCCTTCCTTTATCAGTTTTCTCAAATATTATACCACATTATGCGGAAAAATTCTACACCCAAAAACGTTGTTTGCCATTGAATTTGACGTAATTTGTTGTATAATAGAGAAGGCTTAATGAAAAAACGAGGAGATGTATCAATGAAGGAATTTGACAAGGAAAC
This sequence comes from Ruminococcaceae bacterium UBA1244, assembly GCA_002308635.1. Taxonomy (GTDB): domain Bacteria; phylum Bacillota; class Clostridia; order Oscillospirales; family Acutalibacteraceae; genus UBA1213. The sequence continues at coordinate 468 of DBWG01000082.1, forward strand.
CGATATCCTCAGCGCATTTGATTTTGACAGTTTTGCCGAAGAAATGGATATTCTTTTCGGCGACCGCTTCGGCGCAAAAAATGTTGTTGACAACCACATCGACTCAAATATCCAGAAATACAGCGAATTGATGCTCACACCCGTCTGTATCGAAAACGAGGATGAAGCAAAGGAGGCCAACAACCTCGGCAGATTTATCAGCCACAATTACAAGCCAGGCAGATTTATTAACTGACCAAAATTTTTACCCCCGAACTTTTTGTGAGTTCGGGGGTCTTTTTTTTGGGAGTATCATTTTTCTGTCAGCTTATACAAAAAATCGAATTTTTACTATTGCATTTTATGTAAGTTTATGATATACTGTACAAGCTGTGAAAAATCATGGCAGCAACATTAGGACTCTGAAAGGAAAGAACGAAATCATGTATTGGGTCAACGAATCAGTTTTTTATCACATCTATCCGCTGGGCTTCTGCGGTGCGCCGAGAGTAAATGACGGCAAGCTTGAATATCGCCTCGACAAGGTGATCGACTTTATCCCTCACCTAAAGGAGATGCACGTCAACGCCGTTTACTTCGGACCTGTTTTCATGTCTACAACTCACGGATATGACACAAACGATTATTATCATATAGACAACCGTCTCGGCGACAACGAGAGCTTTGAGAGAATATGCAATGCCCTTCACGAAAACGGCATTAAGGTAGTTCTTGACGGCGTTTTCAATCATGTGGGACGAGGCTTCTGGGCATTTGAGGACGTGAGAAAAAATCTTCACGGCTCACCATACTGTTCATGGTTCCAGAACCTGAATTTCGGCGGAAACAGCCCCTGGGGCGACCCGTTCTGGTATGAGGGCTGGGAAGGCAACTACGATCTTGTAAAGCTCAATCTCCGTCATCCTGACGTTAAGAAACATATTTTTGACGCTGTTGCAATGTGGATGGACAAGTTCAAGATAGACGGTCTGCGCCTTGACGTTGCATACTGCATGGATCAGGATTTTCTCCGTGAACTCAAGCACTTCTGCAAAAACAAGGACAGCCAGTTCTGGCTCATGGGCGAGATAATCCACGGCGACTATGCAAGACTTGCAAATCCCGATATCCTTGACTCCTGCACGAACTACGAGTGCTACAAGGGTATCTATTCCTCACACAACGACAAGAACTATTTTGAGATAGCGCACTCACTCAACCGTCAGTTTGCAAACGGCGGTATCTATCACAATATCTACACCTACAACTTTGTTGACAACCATGACGTTAACCGCCTTGCAAGCACCATAAGGGACGAAAAGAACCTCAAAAACGCTTTTTCCGTCTGCTACTTCATGCCCGGCGTACCGTCGGTTTACTACGGAAGCGAATGGGGTATCAAGGGTCAGAAGAACCGCACTGAATATGACTATCCTCTCCGTCCCTGCGTCAACGTCAGCGATATCGAGGACAACGAGCTTTACCGTCATGTATGCCGTCTCGGCGCTGTCAGAAGAAAATACAAGGCTCTCAAATACGGCAGCTTTATGAATACCGTCATCCGCAACGAACAGCTTGTTTTCAAGCGCAAATTTGAGGATGAGACAGTATATATTGCCCTGAACATCAGCGACAATGATTTTGACATCGGCTTCAACACCGATGGCGGAACAAAGCTCTTTGACGTATTTGACGGAAAAACCGTTTATGACGTAAACGGAAATTATGTCAATATTAAAATTCCCGCTCACGGAACAAGAGTTCTTGTCCTTACAAACGGCGGCGCTCCTGAATATCCCGACAGCAGTGAAAAGTCAAGTCCCGAAAGTGCATCCGCTCCCGCTAAGATACCTGCGGAAACAGTTCAGGCTGACGAACGCAAGCCTCTTCCCGCTGTTGGAACTCCCGGAAAATACCGTCACTTCAAGGGCGGTGAATACGAGTTTATATGCCTTGCAAAGGACAGTGAGACATCCGAAGAGCTTGTTATATACAAAGCCCTCTATGGCGACGGCGGAATATGGGCAAGACCATCCGCTATCTTTTATCAATATGTTAATGTTGACGGGAAAGATGTTCCAAGATTTGAAAAAATTGACGATTGAACATTTCTCCTTTTAACATAAAGATCATCCCCCGGTCACAAGTTGATCGGGGGATGATCGCTTTTTATCATTCTGTTTTAATGTCAAGCTCTATGCCTGAACGGTTGATCGCACAAATTATTCCTCTGACGGATGCCTTGAAAATGCCGTGTGATATTCCAACGCCAAAGATATTCTTTCCCTCCGGTGTCCTCAGCTCGATATAGGATATAGCCTTTGAATCCGAGCCTTCGGAAATAGCGTGTTCACTGTAGTTAACGAACTTAAAGCCCTTTATTCCGATGGATTTGAGGGCATTGAAGAAAGCATCTATCGGACCGTTGCCCTCGCCGAATATTTCAACGTCTCGATCCTGCTTTACAAGGTGGATAGTTCCCTTGAAGGTAGCCCTGTCCTGATCTATGTTGGTTATTATGTGGTGAACGAGCCAGAGCTTTTGTTCAATATCAATATAGTTCCTGTTGAATACCTCCATCAGCTCCTGCGGAGAAAGCTCACGACCAAACTTGTCGCACTCAGCCTTGACCATTGCGCCGAACTCTGGGTGCATTGCCTTCGGAAGATCATAACCGAATACGTGCTGCATTATGAACGCAGCGCCGCCCTTTCCGGACTGTGAATTTATCCTGATAACAGGCTCATACTGTCTGCCGACATCGGCGGGGTCTATCGGAAGATAGGGAATTTCCCACTTGTCGCTGTTGTGTTCCTTTGCATAGTCAAGACCCTTTTTGATAGCGTCCTGATGTGATCCGGAAAATGCCGTAAACACAAGGTCGCCGACATAAGGCTGACGCTCGCCTATGCGCATATTTGTGCAGCGCTCGTATATTTCTTTGTAACGGGGCAGGTCGCTGAAGTCAAGCTTCGGGTCCACGCCCTGAGTGTACATATTAAGTCCTACCGTTACGATATCAAGATTGCCGGTACGCTCGCCGTTGCCGAAGAGAGTACCTTCTATTCTGTCAGCGCCTGCCAAGAGAGCAAGCTCAGCACAGGCAACGCCTGTTCCTCTGTCGTTGTGCGGATGCAGGCTGATAATTGCAGATTCACGATTATTGAGGTGCTTGATGAAATACTCTATCTGGTCGGCGTATGTGTTCGGTGTACACATTTCTACGGTGTTGGGCAGGTTGAGGATTATCGGGTCTTCGGGTGTAGGCTCAAAAACATCCATAACAGCCTGACAGATACGGACAGAATTATCTATTTCTGTGCCGGAAAAGCTCTCCGGAGAATATTCTATGCGGAATTTCGTATCGCCCTCATAGCCGTCAATAAGCTCCTTTATGAGCTTTGCACCCTCAACGGCAATGTCGATGATGCCGTCCATATCCTTCTTGAATACCACCTTGCGCTGGAGAGTCGAAGTTGAATTGTAGAAATGAACGATAACGTTCTTTGCGCCCTTTACGGCATCAAAGGTCTTGCGGATAAGATGCTCTCTTGCCTGAACGAGTACCTGAATGGTAACGTCGTCAGGAATATGATTTCCCTCGATAAGCTCACGGCAGATCTCATATTCAGTTTCCGAAGCCGACGGGAAGCCTATCTCGATCTCCTTGAATCCCATATCGCACAGTGCATGGAAGAATTCCAGCTTCTGCTGCAGGTTCATCGGGTCAACAAGTGCCTGATTTCCGTCACGCAGGTCAACGGAACACCAGACCGGAGCTTTTGTGATAGTTTTTGTCGGCCATTCCCTGTTTTCCAGTTTGATCTGTTCAAACGGAACATATTTTTTATATCCTTTCTCCATGATAAATACCTCCATTTACTTATATAAATATAAAAATAAAAAGCCCGCCCAGTCACAAAGACATGGGGCGGGCATAAAATGCTCACGGTACCACCCAATTTCGGACGAACAACGTCCCTCAGCAAGCCTCGTCAAAGGCTCCGGCCTGTAACGGGACCACCCGTTCTGTCTTGGCGGAACGCCTGGGACAGAAAGCTCCGGAACGAGCTATACATACTGCTTTCGACGCTGTCTTACACCGGCCGGCAGCTCTCTTTGCACATACGGCAGTATCTTATTTCCTTCATAGCCTTTATATTTTATAACTGATTAACATTATATAATCCGGCAAACTGTTTGTCAAGCCGTTTTTTGAATTTTTTGATCTCCCGTCTCACACAATGATGTCGCTCTGGTGCATACGCTTGTCAATGAAGTGCATAAACCTGATGCAGGGTATCCTGATGACAAGACCGATAAGAAGTGCAAACGGTACGTATGCAAGAAGTATGAGTACATTTTTCCAGTACATTCCGATGTCGGGACCTGCAATAGCTTCACGCAGGATATCGTTTCCGTAACGGAACGGCAGGAATTTTGCGATCTCCTGGAACGGTCCGGGCAGTATCTCCAGCGGGAACGTTCCGCCTGAGCCTGCAACCTGAAGTACAAGGATTATGACAGCCATTGCCTTTCCGATAACGTTGAAGGATATCGTCAGAGTATAGATTATCATGCTGTATACGAATGCGGATATCAGACAGCCGAGTATAAACAGTCCCGGACTGCTGCACTGTATTTTCAGGAAATAAAGGTCTCCGAGCGAAATGATGAGGGACTGCATCAGGCTCAGGATAAAGAAGATGATATACCTTCCGAGATACTGCTGTGTCCTTCCGGGATTTTTCAGTTTCTTCATCTGCTTTTCGCTCAGTTCTACCTTGATAACGGCAATAAGCACGATACCGCCGACCCATATACCGAGTGAAGTATAGAACGGCGACATTGCAGAGCCGTAATTATCTACCGGATGCAAACGGTATGTTTCCAATGAGACAGGGCTTGAAAAGAACTCCGCAAGCGCTCCCGGATCGTTGACAACAGCCATGAGCAGGTCTATAAGATCGTCACTGGCGCTTAGTTCATCCACCTTTGTTATCATTGACTTCAGCTTTGTTTTTGTCCTGTCGATAGTCTTTTCAACCGCCTTGAAGGAATTGACGGTATTGTCGATAGTCTTGGTCGTATTGTCGATGTTCTTTTCAAACTCAGGGATATTATCCGCAGCAGTTCCGATGACCGCAGAGGTACTGTCAAGGACATTATACATATCGTCAGAGATCTTTTCTATCGGTTTTTTGAGAGCGGCATAGGCATTTACAACAGCCGTGACCTCGTTCTTTGCTGTATTTGAAAGGGTTTTAAGTTCCTTGCGGATATCCTTTGAAAGCTGCGCTGTCTTTTTGATCTTATCCGCAGACGAATAGAGCGTGTCTATCATTTTCTGCTGAAC
>DBWG01000082.1:5828-18765 GCA_002308635.1 Ruminococcaceae bacterium UBA1244
TTTATGCTGAATGCAACGGCAATAATGCGGTCGTTTATAGAAATTATCTTCCTGTTCAGCTCGGTGATCTCGATGAGACCGTCAGCAACACCGGAAACATCCTGTTCTGTATCGGACATAAGCTCCTCTATCCTGCCGCCGACATGATCCTGCATGGTATTTACAGAGTCGATGATCTTTCCAACGGCATCCGTAGTTTTCTGTGATGCCTTTTTTGCGGCAGCGGTTGCGCTTTTTACGTCAGAAGCAAGGGTCTTTGTCTTTGTAAAAGCATCCTGTATTGACGGCAGATAGTCCTTGGTCGATTCGATGATCTGCTTGAGGAGTTCGAGTGTCGAAACAAAGGACTCAGTAATTCCGGAAGCTGTATCAAGGTCACCAATAAGATCTGTCAGGGCACCCTTGACGGTATTTACTGCTTCACCCTTGTGTCCTTCAAGCTCGGTCGCCGAAATATTGAGCATCGTTGCAAGGATTGTCGTAACGGTGTTCACATAAGTGGACTTCATCTCGTTTTCGATGGCAGTAATGCCGCTGTTTGTGATCTTTGGAGCGACTGCATTTTTCTTTTCGTTCACATAATATTCAAGCTTTGACTGAACAAAATCTCCTGTTGTGAGAGAAGCAAGATTTTTGCTGAAATCCTTTGGGATAACAACTGCCGCATAGTATTTGCCGCTGTCAACGCCGTCTACCGCTTCTTTTTCGTCAACGAAATCCCAGCCCATTTTCGGATTTGCTTTAAGTGCGTCAGTAAGCTGTTTTCCGGCATCAATTTTGATCTGCTTGTATGTATAGCCCTCATCGAGGTTGCACACAGCAAACTGCAGTCCGGATGTTGCCGAATAGGGGTCCCAGTTTGACGCAATATTGAACCATGAATAAAGTGCCGGCAGGATAGTTATACCGATTATTATTATGAATGCAACGATATTACGGTAAAAGGTCTTGACGTCATTAATGAATATGCCGAATATTTTACCCATTATTATTCTCCTTTATTCCTCTTCTTTTTCATCTTCATCCTGACCATCGTTCAGTCCAAGCATTTCCGAATACATATTGAACAGATAGTCGGCTCTGACCATCAGAACTATCGTAAACACTACCGTTATGACCCAGAAAATAAGAAGCAGGACCTTGCTTTCGAGACTGAACATCAGCAAAATGAAAACAAGTGCGGACAAAACGATCGCAATGACACCGTATCTGCGGTACCTGACACGTTTCAGCTTATATTCGTCATATTTTTTACACACCGCAAGATAAACGCTGTGTTCGATCTCAGACTGCGAAAGAGGGACTTTTACCTTGTCCGTTTCCTGTGTTTTTTCGGACTGATCTTCGAGAATGACAGTGGGCTCCACTTTTCCCCTCATATTTTCACCCCTTTATTTTTTTCCATACTCAACTATTATAGCTAAAAAAACACAATTGTCAAATAAAATCATACAAACATCAGTATTTATACAAAAAAGCCGCCGGAAAACATCCGGCAGCCTTTATTTTTTCAGGTCTTTTCATCAAGAAACTGTTCAAAATATTCGTGGGCATCTATTTTTTCGTTGTTTGTCATACCGTTGGAGATGAACTCACGGTAATCATCGGAATTGTATTCTCCGTGAGACCTGCTCCCGTCAGACACAACAAAATCATGCCCATGTTTTTTGACAGAGCTTTTCTTTTTCATGCAGTTCACCGCCCTTCTGAGATAGTATCTGCAAAAAAGCGGGATAAATGCCCTGAACTTTATTATTTTTAACTCACTGCATATCCTTCAGTTCATTAAGATCGTATGGAGTGCGCTGATAAACATAATAATTCAGCCAGTTTGAATAGAGTATCGTGGCATAGCTCCTCCACGTCAGCGCAGGAAGCGCACGGGGATCATTGCCCGGAAAATAGTTGTACGGAAGCTGAGGTTTCAGTCCCTTGTTGCAGTCACGGAAATATTCTCCGGCAAGAGTATTTCGGTCATACTCTGCATGGCCGAAGATATAAAACTGTCTGCCGTTTTTGTTTGCAACAATAGCAACTCCGGCAATATTTGAAGACGCAAGTATCTCAAGCTCATCGTGTTCACGGATATCCGAGCGGTGTACTCCGGTATATCTCGAATGAGGAAGGAGTATCTTGTCGTCAAAGCCCCTCATAAGAGGATGAAAAATATCCATTACCCTGTGGACATAAACACCCGAAAGCTTTTCATCAAGAGTATGCTTCGGAACTCCGTGATGGTAATATATCGCCGCCTGAGCGCCCCAGCAGATATTGAAAGTACTGTAGACGTGCTTTTTTGACCATTCAAAGATCTCACAAAGCTCTTCCCAGTAATCCACCTGTTCAAATTCAAGCTTTTCGACAGGCGCTCCGGTAACTATCATACCGTCATAATACTGATCTTTTATATCATCGAACACCTTATAGAAATTTGTCAGGTGATCGGCGGATGTATTTTTTGACGTATGGGTCGCCATCTGGAGAAGTTCGATATCCACCTGAAGCGGTGTGTTGCCGAGAAGCCTCAAAAGCTGTGTTTCGGTCTCTATTTTGTTCGGCATAAGATTCACGATCACGATCTTTAAGGGTCTGATATCCTGAGAAACAGCCCTGTCATTGGTCATAACGAAAATATTCTCCGATTCAAGTGTTTTTTGTGCGGGCAGCCCGTTCTGTATTTTTATTGGCAACTCCGTCTTCGCTCCTTTCTGCGCTCTGCAAACAGAGCCTGTCTTTCCTTGTCCTGTTTTCAACAAATTTGATTGTACCACAGTTCGTGTTCAAAAACAAGTGCTGTTTTTATGATTTTGTTCAGTTCTCCGAATCCTCGGCCGCTTCCTCGGAATCGGAAACGGATATTCTTCTCCTTACGGGCTTTACTGCAGGAGACAGCGGTTCCTTTTCACCAGCAGAAGAACTGCCGTTCCTCAGACGTACCCTGTAGATCTCTATATCGTCCGCAAGCTTCTTGTTTTTCCTCAAAAGGTCATTGTATGCTTCATTTTGCTTTACAAGCTCTTCAAGATAAAAATCGAGCTGAGCCTTCAGTTCTCCGAGTTCCTTTTTTGTCTTTGTCATCTCGTCGCAGTAATTCATTGCTGCAAGTATGGATGCTCCTGTGACCGAGGTCCTCGCACCTCTGCATATTTCTTTTACGATCCTGTCGACCTCCGCCGCTATGCCAAGCGTATAGACGGTATCCTCGTCGGACAAAACTGTGAACAAATTGTCGGCAATTTTTATCTGAATTTTGTTTTTGGATCTGTTTTCCACGATATCACCCCGCCGCAGTCCGCTATGACTGCATTTTCTTTTTGAGCAGTACCATTATATAACATTTTGCGGCATAATAAAAGACTGTTTTATATGAAATCTGCGAATTTTTTATATCTTTGATAAAAAATGTATGGACTTTTACAACTTATTGATGTATAATAGCTTTATGTGCTATAAATCAAACCTGAAGGGATGACTTTTTTTATGAAAAATATAGTAAAAACAGCCGGCGCATTCGCAGCCGCAGCAGCTCTCCTCTGTTCGGCGGGCTGTGCAAATACCAAGTGGGCTTTTGAATCAGACTCCGACACCGTATCAAACGGTATGTGGATCCTCTGTACCTTCAACTCTGCCTCCGAGGCCTACAGCAAGGTCAGCACCGCATCAAGCGAGTCAAGTGCCGATTCCGACACCGACTTTGAAGACAAGGAGATCGACGGTCAGTGCGTCAAGGACTGGATCTATGACAACGCCAAAAAGAATGCGCTCGAATATCTTGCTTTGCAGGAGCTTGCAGATGAAAAGGATATCGAGCTGGATGACTCTATGACAGACCTCTACAAAAACTACTACAAGCAGATGTATGATTCCTATGAGTCAAGCTATGACAAGATATTCTCTGATCTCGGCGTTTCTTCCGACAGCTTCTGGAAGATCAATACATATCCTTCCATGATAAAAAGCGAACTCTTCACAAAACTCTACGGCAAGGACGGAGAGCTTGAAGTCAAGGACGATGAACTCAAGACTTACTTCAAAGAAAACTATGTCTCCTACTACTATATCTCTGTTGATCTCACAACAAAGGATGCCGACAACAACACCATCAGCGTTACTGACGAAACAAAAGCAAAATATGAGCAGTTCTTCAAGAAGTATGCAAATATGCTCAACAACAACGGCAATTCCACCGATGATGTCACAAAACAGTATAAGGTAGACTTTGAGCTGACAGATTCACAGACTCCGCCCTCTGTTTCCAAGGACGTTCTCAAGAGCGGACTCTCAGAGGACAAAGAGCTTGACAAGCTTATCCTCGACACAAAGGAAAAAACCGCAGAAACAAAAACTATCGACAGCACTCTCTATCTCGTCTACAGATATGACATCAGCGAAAAGGCTGATACCATCAAGAGTGCAGAAGCAGAAGAGGAAGAAACAGGAATCGACAGGGATTCTGTCCTCCAGAATATGAAAAAAGACGATTTCGACAAGTACATCAATGACTATATCGAAAAGTTCGACTACAGCTCAAATGATGCCTGCCTCGACAAATACAGCGTCGGCAGAACTATCAGCATTATGAGGGACAAAAATCTCCTTCCCTGAACAAAACATAACACCGGATAACTTTAAGGGCATATTCTTCACAAAGAGGAATATGCCCTTGTTCATTAGTTACGGTTTGTATATTGAAATGTGTGAAATAATAGTGTATAATATTACCATCAGCAATGAAAGCGAGGTATTATTATGAGAGTTCTTATTCTGTCGGCAACCACCGGCGGCGGTCACATGACAGCAGCAAATGCTCTGAAGGAATATATCCTCCAGAAGGACAATGATTCTGCTGTTGAGATCTATGATACAATCCAGTATGTCAGCCCTATGCTCAATAAGGCGGTAACAAACGGATATGTCTATATGGCTACAAAAACTCCAAAGCTCTATGGCGGTATGTATAAAAGCTCGGACAAAAATACTCCGCTCAACAAAGCCGTTGAGATCGCTTTGAGCGGATTGAAAAAAAAGCTCGTGCCTATGATACAGGATTTCCGACCCGATATCATCGTTACTACTCATGCCTTTGCTTCTGAACTTATATGCGCCCTCAAAACAAAGGAAGACCTGCATATTCCCGTTGTGAACATACTTACGGATTTTTCAGTACACAAAACATATATCAACAAGGGCGTTGACGCTTATATCATGTCAAGCGATGAGATGGTAAACCAGATGCTGCTCCGCGGAGTTGAAAGAGATGTCCTTCATTCCTTTGGTATCCCCATAAAAACCAACTTCCTCAAAAGTATCGACCGCAAAACCGCTCTCGAAGAAGAAGATCTTGACCCCGAACTGCCGACAGTTCTCATTATGGCAGGCAGCTTCGGAGTTACAGATATCCTCAAAATATATCACAAGATCGTAAAATCAGATGCAGACTTCCAGATCATCGTAATCACGGGCAAAAACGAAAAGCTCTATGAGACTTTTGAAAGATATCTCAGCAAGATCGACATAAACAATACGCTCTATGAACTTCAGCAGCTTTATCCGTCCATGAACCAGCGCTCCTCGATCAGACATTCCCGCAGCAGAAAGCCAACAAAGCCTACAAAGCTCCTCTACTTTACAGATCAGGTGGAAAAATATATGCAGATGTCCGACCTCATAGTCACAAAACCCGGCGGTCTTACCGTTTCTGAATCTATCGCCACCGGACTTCCAATGGCTATCTTTAAGGCTATCCCCGGTCAGGAGGAACAAAATGCCGATTATCTCGTCCGCAACGGCATGGCTGTAAGACTCTTTAAGGATAATACCTGCACTGAGAAGATCACAGACCTCATCACCAGCCCCGAAAAGCTCAAAAAGATGCGTGAGGCAATACACAAAAAAAGCAACGGAAATTCCGCCGCAAAAATTTATGTCCTGCTTCAGGAACTCGTTGAAAAATATAAAAAAACAAATATTCCCGATGAATGACAATACTCCGTATGACAGGCAGAGGAGCTTTTGTTCCTCTGCCTTTTCCTCGGCAGTATCACAAAAATTCATAAAGACGTTGAGACAATTTTCTGTGATAAATAAAATAATTTATTATTCTTTTTTAGAATATTAAATACTCCGTTATGTAATATGATATATATATAACTATAGCGGAATAAAACAGAAAAATACAAGTTGATTATGGGAGGTTTTTTTTATGTCCCTCGACAATGATACCGTCACTATGGTGATAATGGCTCTGGGCGGTCTGGGAATGTTCCTTTACGGCATGAAGCTTTTGGGTGACGGACTTGAGCTTGCAGCAGGTGCAAAGCTTCGCAAGATACTCGAAAAGATCACCTCAAACCGTTTTCTCGGCGCTTTAGTCGGAATCGTCGTTACTGCTATCATCCAAAGCTCCACAGCAGTGTCGGTCATGGTAGTCGGATTTGTAAATGCAGGATTTATGACTGTTGCTCAGGCAATGGGCGTTATGATGGGCGCTACCATCGGTACTACCGCAACAAGCCTTATCCTTTCGTTCAATATTTCGCAGTATACTCCTATTTTCATTTTCTTCGGCGCTTTCCTTGTTGTACTCAGCAAAAAAAGCAATACAAAATATGCCGGTCAGATAATCGCCGGCTTCGGTATACTTTTCTTTGGCATGACTACAATGAGTGCGAACCTTAAACCTCTCGGCAGCTCGGAAGCATTCAAGAATATTATTTCATCCATCAGCAATCCGATGCTCGGCATACTTTTCGGCATCCTCTTTGCGGCACTCATCCAGAGTTCCTCGGCCGCTGTCGGTATTCTCCAGGCACTCGGCATCTCCGGAGCTATCCTGCTTCCGGATTCAGTCTACATAATCTACGGCATCCATATCGGCGCCTGCGTCACCGCCGTCATCTCTTCTCTCGGCGCAACAAAGGACGCAAAAAGGACCTCTATTTCATACGTTCTTTTTACCGTTTTCGGAACAGCGATCTGTACTCTGCTGACGCTCGTTCTTCCGGTAACTCAATGGGTAGAAGCTCTGAGCGATAATGTATCGTTCCAGATATCTCTCGTTCATATTATTTCAACTATCGTTTCTGTAATAGTTCTTCTCCCGTTTGTAAATATCATAACTAAAATATCCTACATAATTATACGCGGCGGTTCAGAAGAAGAAGAAAAAGAACCCTGCCGTCTCAAGTTTGTTGATGAACGTTTCCTCAAAACTCCTCCTATCGCCGTAAATCAGGTGACAAAAGAGATTGACCGCATGAGTATGCTCTCAAACAGGAACTTTAAAATGTCGATGGAGGCTCTCCTCGAAAAGGACGATAAACAAATACCAAAGGTGGCGGAGAATGAAGAGGTCATCGACTACCTTAACCACAGCATCACTTCCTTCCTCGTAAGGATAAACGGTCTGCCTCTTGAAGAACACGATCAGATCAAGGTCGGCTCTTATTATCACGTAGTAAGCGATATCGAGCGTATCGGCGACCATGCCGAAAATATCTGTGAGATAGCGTCCCGCATAATCGAAAACAATGAGTCGTTCAGCGAAAAAGCTATCGCTGAAATAAAGGATCTTACCGTACTCGTTGAAGAGGTGCTTTCCGATTCGTTTGACCTGTTCTTCGGAAGATCAGATGATCCACGTCTGCTTGAATCTATCAGCAACAATGAACAGGAAATTGATGACAAGACCGAGGAATACAAGGATAACCACATCGAAAGACTCAGCAACGGCGAATGCAGTGCGACGATCGGCACTCTGTTTATGGAACTTCTCACAAACCTTGAAAGGATCGCTGACCACAGTACAAATATTGCATTCTCGCTTTCTCCTCAGACTGTATAAATTATTTCCCAAGGGTGATCCCGCTATGAAATCCATAAAGAAATACCAGTTTATACAAAAAAAATCAGCGGCAGGTTTTGTCTTGCTGCTGATTTTGAGCATATTGACTTATTTCAGTGCAGATGTGAGTGCATATTCCGATTTTCAATACTCCGTCCGGAGTGACTCTTCAATTTCTATCACGGGCTACACCGGAACTAAAGACTCTGTTGTTATCCCGAAGTATATTGACGGAAAAGCCGTTAATGCAGTTTCGGACCGTGCCTTTTACGGAAATACAAAAATAAAGCTCTTCAATCTTACCGAAAATGTCACATATCTCGGAGAAAGCGCATTTGAAGGCTGCTCCTCGCTTGAAACCATATATATCCTTGGAAATATCGGAACTCTCAGCAGCAGCACCTTCAAAAACTGCAAAAAACTTGATTATGTCCATATCAAAGGATGGTGCGAAACGATCGGGTCATCAGCCTTCTCCGGATGCAGTAACCTGACTTCTGTTTGTATCCCCGCTTCACTAAAGCATATAAAAAGCGATGCCTTTAAGGACTGCGGAAAACTTTCCGATGTTTTATTTGCCGGAACAGAAGCACAATGGAAAAATATTGTCATTGAAGACGGTAACGATGTCCTGTCAAAAGCTGCGATCACTATAAACTTTGGCAGCACTGACCCGAATGATCCGCAGCATACACTCAGCAGCTCGCCGCCTGTTGAAGAACCGGAAAGCATATCGGAAAAAGTATCCTCACAGCCGGATGAAAGCTCACTTGAAGACCCTGATGTGACATTTTATGCCGAGTCAGAATACAGTATTGATAACGTTAACAAAAAAGAGTCGTCAGCACAATATTCATCTGACGCACAGAACGGGATAGTCAAGATAGACGAAAGCGTTGTTCCATATACAAAACAAAATTCCCGTAATATCGGTATGGTAGTTTTTTGTGTCCTGGCCGGTATCTTCGTGTTTGTTTCTGCAATAATGGTCATCGCAAAGCTGGACAGCTGATTTTAAATATATCCCTTTTACATAACACTAAAAGAGCTGCAAAACTGCGGCTCTTTTTTTATTGCGAATTCACTCCGTTAAAAATGTCCGATATTTTGTACCACGTCGGGAAATTCACCTCTCCTGTAACAGGCAGTCCGAATATTTCCTGAAAAGCACGGACGCTTCGCTCTGTTTTGCTTCCAAAAATGCCGTCAACAACAAGCTTTGGTATCAGCGGAAAATTTTGCGATATCCTGTTGAGCTGTGACTGTATCACCCTCACATTTGAACCTCTCGTTCCTCTTCTCAGCACTCCCGGAAACGATATCGGTATGCCCTCAACACGTCTTGCCTGTTTCAGGATGATATCGTTTCCGTAATAATAGCGCAGTATCTGTATTGCAGAAAAGCCTTGCCCTGCAAGATCGTTCGAGCCCCACTGACTTAACCAGCCTTCACGGACAACTCTTCTTCCATCGCTGTATTGTGTAAACAATGGCTGATTGATGTCCGACTTTGAAATATACAGATCAAATATCTCGTCTGTCACTTCTTCAATTTCCTGAAAAATATTTCTGCCGTAGGTAAAAGCCTGATCGTAGGCTGTGGAATTTGTTATCGTGAAATCATATCCCTTGCTCCTGTACCATTCCGTATAGACCCTGCTGAGCGTGAAGGATATTATCGCAAGGATATTTGCCTTGATAGCCTCTCTCTTCCAGCTTGCGTATATCTCGGAGCTTGCAACGTTGTTGATATAATCCTTGAAACGCACAGTATAGTCCGGCGCTGTCCTGTCATCGGGTACTCCTCCGTGTACTACGACAAATTCCGGTATTACCGGCTCCGGAAGAACAACAAGATTACTCGGAAACGGCAGACGCTTTATGCTTGATTCCGGTATCTTTGAAGGAAAATCACCCCAAAGCGTCGGATATGGAATGTCAATATCGTCAAACGGCGAGGTGAGAGAAGTGTTCAGAACAGCCGTACTGCCCGAAAATATCTGGACATTTCTGACAAATACGTCCTCATAGCCTTCCGCCGAGACCCTTACGTCATATTCGGAAAACGGTCTCGGCGCTTCACTGTCCTGTGCATAAGCCCCCGGCGGAGCTTCAAGCCTCAGAGGAACTGTCTGTCCTTCATTGTTCGTTTTCAGCTCAGCGATAACATTGCTGCTGTCCGGCTCAAGCACAGAGACCTGAGCATCACTCACAGGAAATGCCGCATTTCTTTCTATGGCATTGACCCTCAGCAAACCGTAGTCAAACAGATCATCATTCAAAAATGTGTCCTCCTATCTTATATCATAATTTACCGCTGTTTCACGGAGATAAATAAACGTATTGTAAAGATCAAGCTTTCCGTAGCCCCATTTATTATTCGGGTATATCATTCCCGCTTCTCTTTGGCAGCCGCCGATGAGCAGACTTTTTATCAGGTCGCCGTTGATAGTCGGCATATTGTTCTTTACTATGCCCCACTCCATCAGCAGAGCCGCAGCGCCTGTCGTTATCGCAGCCGCAGCGCTTGTTCCGGTCATTGTCCCGAAGCCTATCGGATAGATGCCCCTCACCCCGACTCCCGGAGCAACAAAATCAGGCGATATCCTCGGCAGACGTGTGGGACCCCATGAGGATGATACCGACAGGCTCCCGTCATCACTGCTGTATGCCCCGCAGGTTATCGAGCGCATGGCAGCAGCGGGATATACAATAGTGTATTCCGGAACGGGTCTTAAAAATTCCACCTCATCACACACCTGACCTGTTATCGGCAGCCATGCAAAATAGCTCCCGTCAATGACCGAATCGCCGAATATCTGAATGTCCCATATTCCCTCTGTCGCTCTTTCAAAACCCACAAAAACATTGTTGTTGATATCCTTGAAGTAGCGTATATGCACCCTCGTCTCTTCCATTACCAGCTTTTCGGAATATTCAAGTCCCGATCTGAAAGGCATTCTCGGCACTGCCTCTCCTGTCGGCGATATTACACCCACGGATATCTTATCAAATGCCGGTCCGAAAATTATCACAGAAAATGACGCTCCCTGACGGCCTACCTTCAGACTTACGTTTTCGATGGAACTGCCGCCTTTGATAATGCCCTGAGTATGGTGCTTGGCGTTGGCTTCATTTCCGGCGGCAGTAACAAACGCAACTCCGGCTCTTTGTGACACAAACGAAATATAGTCCTCAAACAGGGTATTCCCGTCATGCGAGCTTGTGTTTGAGCCCATCCCGACACATATCACCACCGGCATATTATACACGACCGACTTGTCAAGGATATACTTTATTCCGAGAAGAAAATCCGACGACTCATAAAGTCCCGGCTCATCCTGTGACAAAAGATAACGCCTTATATAAAAATCTCTTGCCCGCCTGAGCTTTACGGAAATTATATTCGCACCCGGCGCAGCACCGGCATATTCATCACTTCTGTTTGCGGCTGCGACAGATGCAAGAAAAGTGCCGTGACCGTCCTCGTCAGTCTGCGAAACGATGCTCCTTGGATCGTCAGACATCAGCGCACGGTTTATTGTTTCATTGTCATAATCAGACCCGAAATACAGTCCCTCACTGCGCCTGCCGTCAACAGTCTGATCCCAGATGTTCAGTATCTTGCTCGTTCCGTCCTCAAAGCGGAATGCGCTCTGAGTATAGTCGATGCCGGTGTCAACAATGCCGATAATGACTCCGCTTCCGGACAGATCAAGGAACGGCTGGTTCAATACCTGTGTGATGCCGCTCCTGTCGTTGCCGATGCTGTCAAGAGGCGACATGATCTTAGGGTAAAACGATAAAAAATCACTTCCCAGATCAAAAAGAAGCCCCTGTATATATTTTTCGTTAGTATATACGATTATATAGTTGTTCGCAAATTCCGTACCGAAATGAAGATAGGGCTTGTCCTTTGCATATTCACGGAAACGGGGAGTATTTATCACCTGAAAATCCACCGTTGTCGGCAGTTTAACGTATTCTTCAAGCGGGAGATCGTCTTCTCCGTCCATAGCGGCGCTCCTTTCATATCAAAAAATAATTCTGTCCAAAGGTATAGTCAGACATATATCTGAGCGATGCGCTGAGACACAGCCTTCCGTATCCGAACTGAGGATTTGGATAGACAGCGCCTGCCGATCTTTTTGCTCCAAGACGCAAAAAGGCTCTGATACGCTCGCCGTAAAAAAACGGTGAGTTTCCGTTGATGATACCCCATTCCATCATCAGCACTGCCGAACCGGTCACAAACGGCGCAGCAAAGCTTGTACCCGTAAAAGAATCATATCCTCCTCCGGATCTTGCGGTGAGGATATTCACTGCCGGCGCAGCAATATCAGGTATTTCTGTATTGTCCTTCCGTCCAAGACCGGAAAACGGCGCTATGCTTCCTATCCTGTCGTTATAGCCTGCGACCCTTACTATCTTTTTGGCTGACGCAGGGATGGTCATTGTGCCGTATATATCAGCACCCGAAAAATATGTTCTTGCACTGACTTCTTCAAGCGTCGGCAGCCAGATATCAAACCGTCCGTCAACAATTTCTACCGGAATTATCCTCAGCACCCATGCTCCGGCATTTACTGTGCCGGAATCGGCTCTGATATCAAAAAAGATCTCCTGATCCGCAGAATACCTTGTCGGCTGACCATACAGCACGGTGAGAACTATATTCCCATAACGGACGGTTTTTATCTGGTTTTCGATATCAATAACTCCTGACGACATACCGCCCGGAAAAATAAGCTCAACGGAAAATCTGTCTGCAAAATTTTTCCAAAGAGACAGATAAAAGCCTTCGATACCGGATGCGGTAAAAAATTCTATATTTTTAACCTCACCCTGAACTGCCCGACCTGAATAATGGTGTCCTGCCGAACCCTCGTTGCCTGTCGGAGCAACGATAACGCATTTCCACTCGTTTGATACATCCGTCAGGAATTCCTCAAAGAGTGAACCTCCGTCATGTGCGCCGTTGTTCATCCCGAAGCTGAGATTGACAGCCGCAGGTCTTGCAAGCTCCCGTGACTTGTCGATAACATACCGGACAGCTCTCATAATTTCGGTAGTCTGTGCAAAAAAGTCATTGCC
>DBWG01000082.1:18793-19522 GCA_002308635.1 Ruminococcaceae bacterium UBA1244
CCCGTTACCGGCGGCTATCCCTGCAACGGCAGTACCGTGGCCAAGAAAGTCCCTCGAAGGCACAAGCTCAAACGGGTCACTTTCAGCAAGAGCAAGGTTTATCATGTTATTTGTATATTCACTGCCCTCATTAAAGCCATCAGGCGGTGCGCCGTCAATCGTCTGATCCCAGAGTGAGATTATCCTGCTTGTGCCGTCCTCATTACGGAAGTCGGGGTGAGTATAATCTATTCCGGAATCTATAATTGCCGCAATAACTCCTCTGCCCAAAAGTCCAAAGCTGTTTTTTTTCTGAACGGTATTGATACAGCTTGACGACAGATTAAAATTTGTCTCAAAATACACCCTTTTTGCACTCTCTATATCCTCTATCTCCGTGAACCTGTAAAGCTCGTCCAAACTTTCCCTGTCCGCAGTTATCACAGCATATCTGTCCGACAGCTTTTCGGCACTCCCGCCGATAAGCTCCGCCACTCTGTCTATGTCACCGTTATACTTTACAATTACCTCCACACTATTCCCCTTTTCTCAGTTTTCTGCCCTGCAGCCGTCTTAAAACAATAATCTATATGAACGGCAGCATAAAAAAAGACCGTCCGAAACCGGACGGTCAAAAATATCAAATTATCATTCTGCTGTAACTGAGATACCGAGATCAGCAAGCTGCTTGGAGTCAACATCGGCAGGTGCGTTTGTCATCGGCTCGCTGGCATTCTGTACCTTCGGGAA
>DBWG01000082.1:19643-20474 GCA_002308635.1 Ruminococcaceae bacterium UBA1244
GGCTTCTTCGTCGCTCAGACCGAGCATTGAGAACATCTTCTGCTGAAGCTCAGGGTTCGTGATACGGATAGAACCGGAAGAAAGTTCTGTACCGTTGAGTACCATATCGTATGCCTTTGCATAGACCTCACCCTTGTTGCCGTCAAGCTTGTCGAGACAGTCATCTGTTGGAGATGTGAACGGGTGGTGCATTGCGACCCATTCGCCGCTCTCCTTGTCAAATTCAAAGAACGGGAATTTTACTACCCAGAGGAAGTTATAGCCCTTCGGGATAATATCAAGTCTCTTTGCACATTCTGTTCTGAGTGCGCCGAGAGTTGAAAGTACAAGGTTATTGTCGGTATCGGCGATGATAAGCACAACGTCGCCTTTTTCTGCGCCAGAATTTGAAAGGATCGCAGCCATCTCGTTTTCGTTCATAAACTTGGCAAAGCTTGAGGAGATGCCGTCATCTGTCCAGCGGATCCATGCAAGACCCTTTGCACCCATACCGCGTACAAATTCGGTGAGCTTGTCGATCTCTTTTCTGGTGTAGGTCTTAACGGCATTCTTTGCTGTAATGCCCCTTACTGAACCGCCGCCTGCAAGCGCATTTTTGAATACGGCAAACTCAGTCATGCTGACTGCCTGACTGATATTGAATATTTCCATCTTGTAGCGTGTGTCGGGCTTATCCGAACCAAAACGCTCCATTACCTCATTGTAGGTATAGCGCGGGAAAGGAGTCGGAACATCAACATCCATAACGTCCTTAAAAAGACGCTTGATATATCTTTCGCCAAGATCAAGGATATCCTCCATGTCTACAAAGGACATTTCGAGGTCGATCTG
>DBWG01000082.1:20488-24275 GCA_002308635.1 Ruminococcaceae bacterium UBA1244
CTCAGGTCTTCATCACGGAAACATCTTGCGATCTGCATATATCTGTCAAAGCCTGCGACCATGCAAAGCTGCTTGTACATCTGCGGAGACTGCGGAAGCGCATAGAACGAACCCTTGTGGATACGTGACGGAACAAGGAAGTCTCTTGCACCTTCGGGTGTGGATTTTATGAGCATCGGAGTTTCAAGCTCAATAAAGCCGTTTTCGTCAAAGAAGTCACGGGTTACCTTTGCAACCTTGTGACGGAAGATCATGTTGTTCTGAAGCTCAGGTCTTCTCAGGTCAAGATAACGGTATTTAAGTCTTGTCAGCTCGGCTGTCGGACAGTTGTCTATAATTTCAAAAGGAGTGGTCTCGCTCTCCGAGAGTATGCGGAGTTCCTTTACCTCGATCTCAACATCGCCGGTCGGGATATCCTTGTTCTTTGAGCTGCGCTCTCTGACTATACCTCTTGCAGCAAGGACATATTCCGAACGGACGGATGAGGCTTTTTCAAAAACAGACTTTTCGGTACTGTCGTCAAAAGCAAGCTGGACTATGCCTGTTCTGTCACGGAGGTCAATAAAAATAAGCTGACCAAGATCACGCTGACGCTGTGTCCATCCGCAGACTACGACCTCCTTTCCGATATTTTCCGCACGGAGTTCGCCGCAGTAACAGCTTCTTTTTAGACCTGTTAAAAATTCTGCCATTGTAATTACTTCCTTTTTTCTTTAAATATATTATTTCATGAACTCAAGCTGTTCAAGAAGCTTTGAATTATTGCACTCAACATAAGCACCAAAGAATTCGCTAAAGAAATTTTCATCGAGCGGGACGATCTTTTCTGTACCATCGTCCATTCTGCGGAGCTTTGCGGAATTGTTTTCAAGCTCCGTATCGCCGATGACCATGCTGAATCTTGCCTTGATCTTGTCGGCATATTTCATCTGGGCTTTGATGCTTCTTCCGACTATATCGCCTTCCGCAGTAAGTGATGCGGCTCTTACGCCCTCAATTATATCAAATGCTTTAAGCTTTGCTTTGTCGCCTATTCCGACAACATAAAGGTCGCAAACCGGCGGTTCGGGGATCTCTATCTTCTGACTTTCGAGGAGAAGCAGGAGACGCTCAATGCCCATTCCGAAGCCCAGTGACGGAGTGTGCTGACCGCCAAGCTCCTCAATAAGACCGTCATAACGTCCGCCGCCGCAAACTGTTCCCTGTGCGCCGATATCATCGGACACAAATTCAAAAACTGTCCTCGTATAATAATCCAGACCTCTTACGATCTGCGGATTGACCTCAAATTCCAGTCCGGCAGTTTTCAGGCAGTCCTTAACGCCTTCAAAATGTTCCTTACAGTCGTCGCAGATATAGTCAAGCACTGTCGGCGCTCCTGCGGCGATCTCCGAACATATCGGGCTTTTGCAGTCAAGTATCCTCATCGGGTTTCTGTCAAGACGAGAAAGGCAGGTCTCACAAAGCTGGTCTTTCTTAGATTCAAAATATTCTCTCAGAGCCTTGTGGTAATTCGGACGGCATTTCTCACAGCCGATAGAATTAAGCTCCAGACGAAGATTTTTTACACCAAGTCTGTCAAAAATCGAACGTGCTGCACAAATAACCTCAGCATCCGCAAAGAATGACGGTGCGCCGTAAACCTCCATGCCAAACTGGTGGAACTCTCTCTGACGGCCCTTCTGAGGCTTTTCATAGCGGTAGCAGGATGTAAGATAATAAGCCTTTATCGGATATCCGTCATTGTAAACGCCGTGTTCAAGCATTGCTCTTGCTGCACCGGCAGTACCCTCAGGTCTGAGCGTAACGGATTCGCCGCCCTTTGTTGTAAAGGTATACATTTCCTTCTGGACGACATCGGTAGTATCTCCTACCGAACGGTTAAACAGTTCAGTATGTTCAAAAACAGGTGTCCTTATTTCCTTGAACCCGTAGCACTGAGCCTGTTTGCGCATTATGTCCTCAACGAACTGCCATTTATAGCTTTCGCCCGGCAGAACGTCTTCGGTTCCCTTAATGCCGTTTGTTATTAGTTTCATAACATTCCCTCCATAAATATTACCATACCCTTCATTATACAATGTTCCTGAAAAATAGGCAACATTTATTCAAAAATTTTTTTCAAAAAAGCGTCTCCGAAAATCATCAGAGACGCTTTGAGCGGTCAATATACATATACGGGCATATAAACATAGCAGTACTTGTAAAGCTCCTCCGCAGCATATACAGGAAGGTTCACACAGCCATGCGAGCCGTTTTCAAGGTATTGATCTCCTCCGAAGCTTTCCTGCCATTCTGCATCATGGAAACCGACATCATAGTTAAACCCCATCCAATAGGATATCTCACGTTCCCAGCCTTCGCCGTAGAGAGTTGCGGGAGATACCTTTTCCTGAATAACAAAAGCTCCCTTTGGCGTATCGTTGCCGACATTAGGGTTGCCTGTCACAACAGGAGACTGGAAAACGACCTTTCCGTCTTTATAGAGCCACATATACTGACTGTCTATGCTGACCTCGGCATAACACTTTCCTCTCTTGCGGACAGCCTCATAATCAGATGCGATCCTCAGCCACCACTGGTTGCTCTCATCGCTTTTGTCGGTCAGAACGAGCTTTACAGATCTTTTTTCTTTGAGATAGTTTGTTATCATCATGGAAGCGTGATCCTTGTCAAACAGCCATCCGATCCCGATATTGTTCAATGAGACCTCCTCGCCGTCGGACGAAGTGAATGTATACTGCGGAACAAAGGTGTCGTATTTTTTTGCAAGCGATTCGGCATATTCCATGACCTTTTGCTGATTCACACTATAATCACAGGTATCGCCGTCTTTCCGGATATCCACGAGAGAAAGTATGCTTTTTCCTGTAAGCTTTTCCGTGTTATTGTCAAATATCAGTTCAATGCTGATCTCAGAAAGTTCTCTGGTCAGTTTTTCCTCCTCGCTTTCCACATAGACAGGAACTGAACCCTCAGACTTACCATGACGGCTGCTGCCGCTGTAAAAAACCGTAGGATCCGTACTGTGAAGAATGAGAACAACTGCAGCTCCGGAAATAATAAGCATAGATATTGAAATAATCAGTATCGTGGTCATTATGTTATTTCTTTTTGGACTGATCTTTCCTGCTCGCTTAACTACAGCCATACTCCGTCTCCTTTATAGGTCATACCGCAAACTTACTGAATTATTTTATCATAATAATATTGATATTTCAATGTAAATTTTAACACTATTTTCAATGTGATTTTTAGTACTTTTTAATCTGTGACCACACTGCCCTGCCAGTCTCTGATACCGCCGAATTCAACGAGGTTATTATAACCGATATCGTAAAGCTTTTTTGCAGCCTGTTTGCTGCGGTTACCGCTGCGGCAGTATATCAGTATGAGCTGATCTTTGTCAGGAAGCTCAGGCGGCATGGTGTCGGTGATGGTTTCATTCGGGACGCAGACCGCTCCCGGGATATGGCCTTCTTTGAACTCTTCTTCGGTACGGACATCAAGAATAATATATCCGATTTCCGAGTCCATTATACTTGCCGCTTCCTCCTGTGAAATATATCTGACAGCATTTCTGCCGCTTTCTTTGCTTTCAGGAGACGTATCCTGTGAAGCATCCAAAGAGCTTTCCGGCAAAGACATAGCCGTTGAAGATTCTTCGTTCTTTTTGCTTTCACCTCCGCACCCGCAGCAAAAAAGCATCAGCACCGCAAAAACAGCAAAAATATATCTTTTCATTTTCTCACGTCACTCCTAAAAAAGCGGCTGCCAGAAAAAGTGA
>DBWG01000107.1 GCA_002308635.1 Ruminococcaceae bacterium UBA1244
CGCCATGCAGCCTCACGGCAGACAGCAAATGCCTCCGGGAGTATCTCGTCAAGAATATCATCCTTGCGGTCCTTGTCTATGCCTTCTTCTTTGAACATTGCCTTGAAGCGTTCGGTCTCATTTCTCAGTTCATCATCGGAGAACTTCTGATATTTTTCCTCAAGTTCAAAGACCTTATCTACTAAAGGCTGTATTTTTTTCAGTTCTTTACGGCTGTTCCTGCCGTTAAACCATGCTTTTAAGCCCATTGATATTCACCTCATATACTTTCTGAAAGGATTCCTAACAATTATAGCATACTATTTTTAGTAAATCAACATTTTTGATTCTGAAAAATACAATATATTAGTCATGATTTTCATGTTTTATCTTTTTTTGAAAGACCGGTGCCCCGATACTCCTGTATTTTTTTGTGATATAAGTAAAAAATAAATATAAAGCTATATGAAAAGAAGGAAAAATATGATATAATATAATTTATCATATTACAGAGGCGGTGGCGCAATGAAACGCTTGGACAATGAAAAAAGCAGGACGATAGATTATCATTCCGATATACCCGAACTTGAAAGGTTCTATGAGCGGCAGTTTGAGATGATAAAGAAAGGAAATACCGACCTTGTGACGCTGGAGCTTGTCATGCTCGGAAAGGCGCTCGACTTTATACAGCTTGCAAGAAAAAAACTTGGCATAGAGCTTGATACGGGAGAATGTGCCGTAAAAAAGCTTGAAGAAGTGATAGATGCTCTTGAAAGGGGCGTTGTGCAGGATAATTTCTTTTCGGAGGACAGCGGCAATATCGCAGGCAGTATGAGCGCTTATTTCGGACTGCTCATGATCGCAAATATCGGAGGTATCTGGGAGGATACCGAAAACGGAACGGCTGTTAACATCAACGGACGCTACGCTTATGTTTATGAATATATTGAAAGGCGGCTCTTGGGGCTTTCGGAACTGGATGCCCAGACATTTTACGATTCCGTAAAAACCGCAGGGAACTGACGTTTTTTCGGGAACTTCAACAGGAGGTATTTATTATGGCAAATCACAGAGCGGACAGGATGTCCGAGGATATACAGCGGGAGATCGCCGCTATATTGAGAGAAATGAAGGATCCCCGTCTCCATAACGGGATAATCAGCGTTGTGCGCTGTGAGACGGCTCACGATCTTTCTTACAGCAAGGTCTATATCAGTTCGATGAACGGGCTTCCGGTGGCAAAGGAGGCGGTCAAGGCTCTCAAAAACGCTCAGGGCTTTATCCGCAGAGAACTCGGCACAAGGCTGAAGCTCAGATATGCGCCGGTGCTTGCGTTTGAAGCTACCGACTCCATAGAATACAGCGCAAATATTTCAAGGATACTCGGCAGCATACAGTACACTCAGACGGAGGCTGCCGAAGAGGAATCATCTGAAGACGAGGACACGGAAGAATGAAAAATGTAACAATAAAAGAAGCGGCACAGCTGCTGCTTTCACACGACAATATCCTTATTTTGATGCACAAATCACCGGACGGCGATGCGATAGGCAGTGCATACGGGCTTTGCGGCGCTCTGAGAGATCTTGGAAAAAAAGCCCAGCCGGTATGCTCCGATCCTATACCCGAGAAGTTTTCATATATCACGGACAGGCTGCCTTATCAGGAGTTTGAGCCGGAATATATCGTAAGCGTTGACCTTGCGGATACGCAGCTTTTCGGAGAGAAGCTTGAACCGTACAAAGACAGGGTCGGACTTTGCATAGATCATCACGGTTCAAATACACGCTTTGCGGAGTACGGCATAATAGAGGCTTCTGCGTCTTCATGCGCACAGGTGATCGTCCCAATAATAAAGGAAACCGGAGCCGAGATCAGGGGTGTCATCGCAGATGCACTGTTCACAGGGATCACGACTGACACCGGCTGCTTCAAGTTTTCAAGCGTAAGCTCCGAAACTCACCGTATCGCAGCCTGTTTGATAGACTGCGGCGCACAGAGCGCAATGATAAACCGTCTGATGTTCGATACAAAGACACGTCAGCAGCTTGCTCTTGAAAAACAGTCTCTTGAATCGCTCCGCTACTTTGAAAACGGTACAGTCGCAATGATAACAGTCACAGCCGCAATGATGAAGGAGACAGGCGCTCAGGAATGTGACCTTGACGGGATAGCGTCTCTGCCGAGACAGATCGAAGGTGTGAAGATCGGCATAACCGTCAAAGAAAAAGAGCCGGGACATTTCAGGATGTCTGTAAGGACGACTGACGAAGTGGATGCGTCGGCGATATGTGCGCTTTTAGGCGGCGGCGGACACCATGCGGCGGCAGGCTGCTCCTTCACCGGCACAAAGGAAGAGGCCGAAGCAAAGATTCTTGAAGCGGCACTAAAAATTTATTCAGAGAGTGGAACATGAACGGTATACTTATAATCGACAAACCAAAGAACTATACATCATTTGACGTTATCGCAGTTGTGAGGGGCTGTCTTCACGAGCGCAGAGCAGGACATACGGGAACTCTTGACCCGATGGCAACGGGCGTTCTTCCGGTACTCCTGGGCAATGCTACAAAAGCGCAGTCACTTCTCAGCGATACGGACAAGGAATATGAAGCCGATTTCCGCTTGGGGATGAGCACCGATACCCTCGATATAACCGGAAAGATACTTTCACAGACAGAGTGTGATAAAGACGCTTCACAGATAGAAGAGCTGCTCCCGCAGTTCCGGGGAGATATAATGCAGCTCCCGCCGATGTATTCGGCAGTTATGAAAAACGGTGTAAGACTTTATGAGCTTGCCAGAAAAGGCATAGATGCCGAGCGTGAACCCCGTCCGGTGCATATCAGCCTTCTTGAACTTATCTCGTTTGACAGGGATACCCAGAGCGGAAAGCTGCGAATTGCCTGTTCAAAGGGTACATATATAAGAACGATATGTGATGATATCGGAAAGCTCTTGGGCTGCGGCTGTGTTATGACAGACCTCAGAAGAACAAGAGCCTGCGGATATGAGCTTTCACAGTCGGTGACACTCGACAGGATACGTTCACTTGCGGACGAAGGCTTTGACTTTCAGAGCATACTTCTTCCGACGGATTCCGTGTTTTCTGACCGCAGACCGGTGTATATATCCGAAAAACAGGCCTTTCGTTTCTGCAACGGCGGCGAGCTTGACTATTCCCGCATAAGGAACTTTGAACCAAAGGAAAACAGGGAGCTTCTGAGGGTCTACTCCGCCGACAAGACCTTTCTCGGTCTCGGTGAAGCCGACAGCGAAAAACAGCTCCTGCGTGTAAAAAAACTTTTCCCTCTGCGCTGAACTCCTCCTGCTCCTGAACAGGAGGAGCTTTTCTATTAATTATAGCAATCCAAAATAATAATATCAAATCTGCGTAGTGTGGAGTTATCTTATCCTGAAAGAAATAAAGTTTTTATGTGAAAGAAAACAGCCAAAGTGAACCTTTATGGTTCACGACGCAGACGCACCTTATAAAAGTTTTTGCGTTTTAAATATGTCCAGTGCGGTCACGCACTGAGGTCACGCTCTGCGCTAATATGGTAAGTTATTGAGAAACGGGAAGAATTTCCGCTGAAAAATATATAAACGGGTTTGCAACTTTTGCATGAATGTGCTATAATGTCATTTATATACAAATAGAAAAAGGCGGCGTTATTATGGCTGAGTTTGTTTATGATAAAAACGGAAGACTTATCTTTACAAAAGAAATGAAAAAGGAATATACTATCCTTTTTCCCATGATGGCAAGGATACACTTCAACATCATAAAGAATGTTTTCGATCACTTCGGATATAAGGTCGAGCTTCTTGAAACTGACGGGCCTGAGATCGCACAGGTCGGTCTTAAATATGTACATAACGATACCTGCTATCCTGCGATACTTACCATAGGACAGCTTATCCATGCGGTTCAGAGCGGAAAATATGATGTCAATAAGGTAGCGCTCATGCTCACCCAGACGGGCGGCGGCTGCCGTGCGTCAAACTATATCCATCTGCTGAGAAAGGCGCTGAAAAAAGCGGGTCTTGAAAATGTGCCGGTAGTATCGCTGAATATGTCCGGCATGGAAAAAAATCCCGGATTCAAGATCACTCTGCCGCTTATCCGCAGGATCGCTGCGGCAGGACTCTACGGCGATATGATGATGAGCCTCGACAACCAGATCAAACCATACGAGGTCAACAAGGGCGACAGCGCAAAAATGGTCGATACATGGACAAAGCGCCTCAAAGTGATACTTTCAAGCGGACACGGCTTTTCAAGAAAAGAGCTTGCAAAATATCTTGATAAGATCGCAGCGGATTTTTCAACTATCGAAGTACACCGCACACCCAAAATAAAAGTAGGCATTGTCGGAGAGATATATGTAAAATACGCAGCTCTCGGAAACAACAACCTTGAACGCTTCCTTGAGGAACAGGACTGCGAGATAAATCTTCCCGGAATACTTGGATTTGCTATGTTTAAAGTGGATAACCGTATTGAGGACTACAAGCTTTACGGCGGCAGCAAGGCAAAGTATATGGTAGTAAAGGCGCTGATGAACTATCTTCAGGACTATGAGGATATGGTCATTGCAAGTCAGGAAAGATACGGCTTCCGTCCGATAACGAGATATCAGCATACAAAGGAGCTTGTAAAGGGTGTTGTCGGCTACGGCAGCAAGATGGGCGAAGGCTGGCTGCTCACAGGCGAGATGCTGGAGCTTGTTGAGTGCGGCTTTGAAAATATCGTCTGCACACAGCCGTTTGGCTGTCTGCCGAACCACATCAACGGCAAAGGCATGATACGCAAGATCAAGCAGCGTGACAGCCGTGCAAATATCGTTGCGATAGACTACGATCCCGGCGCTCCGAGAGTTAATCAGGAAAACCGCATAAAGCTCATGCTTGCCGTTGCAAAGGAACAGCTCAAAAAAGAACAGGAAGAAGATGCCGTTTCTGCAAAGTCTCCTGTAAAAGTAAAGCCCGTAAAGAAATGATCGAGTGATGTGTTATGAAAAAATGGGAAAAGCTGCCGCCGGAGTTTCAGAATGAAGCCGTCAGACCTTATTATGAAGCTTTGTCGCACAAAACAGGCAGTCTTGTATTAAAAAGAATATCCGACATAATAGCGGCGCTGATACTCATTGTAATATGTATCCCGTTCATGCTGATAATAGCAATATGGATAAAATGCGATTCGAGAGGAAGAGTGCTGTTTCTGCAAAAGCGTGTCACGAAATACGGGCGGGAGTTCAGAATACTGAAATTCCGCACGATGGTCTCTGATGCTGAAAAGAAGGGCACACAAGTGACTGTCAGCAACGACAGCCGTGTTACAGGAGCGGGCAGGTTCCTCAGAAAGTGCCGCCTTGACGAACTGCCTCAGCTTTTTAATGTACTGAAAGGCGATATGACCTTTGTAGGCACACGCCCCGAGGTCCCGAAATACGTTGCGGGCTATACTGACGAAATGTATGCTACTTTGCTGATGCCTGCGGGGATAACCTCACTTGCGAGCATAAAATTCAAGGATGAGGAAAAGCTTCTCAGCGGTGCTGAAGATACAGACGAGGTTTATCTTCATACCGTGCTTCCTCAGAAAATGAAATATAATCTTGAATATATCAGCAGGTTCAATTTCTTTTACGACATAAAGCTTATGTTTATGACGGTCTTTGCCGTTGCAAAGGACTGACAGGACAATGTGCGGAGCAAAACAAAAACTCCACACTCCACACTGAATGTGAGCTTGGAAAAAATAATGAGAATAATTACTGCCTTTTCTGTATCAGATGGGAAAGGCGGCTTATCAAGGAGTACCCCGATAAAATGGAGATCATAAGAGAACTTGTAAGATCGCAGGAACCTACTGCGACGGCTCTCGGATTTTTTGACGGCGTTCACAGGGGACATCAGGCTGTCATCAGCGAGTGCGTCAGCTTTGCAAAGCTGCACCAGCTTGTTCCGGCAGTCTTTACGCTGCAGCAAAGTCCGAGAACTGTGCTTCTTGGCGAAAAGCCAAATGCGATCATAACTCAGGATGAAAAAATGAATATGTTCCGCTCGCTTGGAGTTGAGAGGGTCTATCTCATAGACTTCCGTACAATAAGGCACATTACGGCGGAGGATTTTGTGAGGGATATCCTTATCGGTACCTTTCATGCCGAACATACAGGCTGCGGGTTTAACTACCATTTTGGCAGCGGCGCTATCGGAAACGGCGAAATGCTTTCCGCTCTTGCGGCAAAGCACGGCATTTCCGAAACTACCCATCCGCGCCTTTGCTATGGAGGACTTCCGATAAGCTCCACACGCATCAGAAAGTGCGTTGCAGAAGGCGATGTTGTTTCTGCCGGAGAAATGCTCGGCAGGACTTACGGATTTTACCGTCCCGTTGAAAAGGGTCAGCAGCTTGGAAGAAAGATCGGATTTCCGACAATAAACCAGACTCTGCCGGATGAGCTTGTTGTGCCAAAAATGGGAGCTTATGCTTCTGTGGTCACCTGCGGCGGGGAAAAGCATGTTGCGGTCACAAATATCGGTGTCAGACCTACTGTCAGCAGTGAAAACAGAGTTACCGTTGAGACATGGGCGCCTGACTGCAGGATAGATATTCCCTATGGAGAGTATGCAGATGTGAGATTGTTTGATTTTCTGCGTCCGGAAAGAAAATTTGATTCGCTTGAAGCTCTCAGAGATGCGGTGATGAAGGATGCTCACGCTGCCGAAAAGCTGCTGTGTGAAAGATACGGGTTTTCTTGAACGACTGTTTCTCAGAATGGAGGAAAAAATATGGTGTTTGCATTTTTGCCGACAGCAGTACTGATGGTGGTGTCGCTGATCCTTATTTTTGCAGGAGGACTTGTGGCGGCAATAGAACCGTATTCAATGTGGCTGTTGTCGGCTGTGATGATAGCTATCGGCGCAGCGTGTGTTATGATCTCTATTAAAGCGTCCGGCAGGCTTTACAAAAACAGTATGCTGATGTGCAGCGAGAATTTTGACAAGTGGTACACTGCCCAAAGAAAAATAGCGGTATCGAGTTTCGGCGGATATAAAATATCCGTGCTTCTGAACACCATCTATGGAATGTGCATCCACGAAAGATTTGAAAAGGCTTCAATGATCCTTGCGGAAACAAAGCCGCTTGTGCAGGCCAGCGGCAACGCCTATTACAAATACTGCTATCTGATGCAGCTTATTTCTGTAAAAGAAAAAACAGGGGATAACGCATATATAAGCGATCTTTTTTCTGAAGCGTTCCAGAACCTTGAGCTTGCAAAGATACCAAAGTCCGATAAAAAGAGTGCCCATATCCTGAGATATAAATGTTCAAGACTTGAATATGAGTTTTACCGCAGTGATCCTCAAAAATTGAATTCTGAACTGAGAATTCTGACAAAACAGTTTAATGAAGCCGCTAAGGAGTGCGTTTCTTTAATAGACGGATTGGCAGGAGATATAGGCTATGAAATGCTTGCATATTCCTGCAATATCGCCGTTTCTGACCTTATGCTTGACAAAAAAGACGAGGCTGAAATGATATTGAGAAACATCGCTTCATGCAAATGTGATTTTCCGCTTGTGAACAGGGCGAGAAAATATATCCTGACAAAAGATATTTTAGTGCTGTTTTCAGCAGTTCCGTAAAGATTATCCGCTGCCGATTTGAGACCGGCAGCGGATAATTGGTTTTTTGCGGTAAATTGCATAAAAATCTTGACAATATGGTGCAGTTTAGTATAAAATATACGATAGGTAAAAGTGTATCGGTATTTTGCCTATGGATACGGTTTCGTACCTCATTCACTGTTTTCATCTCAATGATGCTGTAGAGGTTTTTATATTTATTTTTTGTATCATTCTGTTAAGACGAAGTTCTTTTAATATTATTTTGACCGTGAAAACTGTTTTCGGTCTTTGTATTACTGAATTTGTATTTTTGCCGGATACGGCTGTGGAGGTTAATGGACTGGGTAAAAAAAGAATAAAAAAATTATACAACGGCATCTTGGGCTGATGGATAGATTTTATCGGTATGTGAAAAATCATGATCGGAAAGATCAAAAAATCAAATCAGGAGGTGTCAGTTCATTATGGAACCTGTTATTGCGATACTTCTAATTATCGGAGCTGCAATCGTGGCAGGTGTGTGCGGCTTTTTTGTCGGAGTACAGTATCGCAAAAAAGTCGGTGAAAACAAGATCGGTTCTGCCGAGGAGGAAGCAAAAAGAATTACTGACGAGGCACAAAGAGAGGCTGAGTCGGCCAAAAAGGAAGCGCTTATTGCCGGTAAGGATGAGGCGCACAAGCTTCTGACGGACGCTGAACATGAGATCTCTGACAGACGTAAGGAGATCCAGCGCCAGGAAAGAAGGATCCAGCAAAAAGAAGAATCTGTTGAGAAAAAACTTGAGAATCTTGAGAAAAAAGACGAGGCCGCAAACCAGAAGATCGTGGAGGCTGAAAAACAGCTTGAAGAGGCTGAAAGGATCAAACAGGGCGAGCTTGATATGCTTGAAAAAATATCCGGCTTTACTCAGGATCAGGCAAAGCAGTATATCCTTAATAATCTTGAAAGCGAACTTACCCATGAAAAAGCTGTCAGGGTAATGGAATATGAACAGAAAACAAAAGAACAGTGCGAAAAGTCGGCGCGTGAGATCATTTCCCTTGCAATACAGCGTGTGGCAGCCGATCATGTGAGCGAATCTACCGTTTCGGTCGTTCCGCTGCCGAGCGATGAGATGAAGGGCAGGATAATCGGCCGTGAAGGCCGCAATATCCGTGCAATAGAAACACTCACCGGCGTTGACCTTATTATTGACGATACCCCCGAAGCAATCACACTTTCGTGCTTTGAACCTGTCAAGAGAGAGATCGCAAGAGTTACTCTTGAAAAGCTTATCTCTGACGGAAGAATACATCCTGCACGTATTGAAGAAATGTATGAAAAGGCCCGCCGTGAGGTCGAATATATGATAAAGTCCGAAGGCGAAAGGGCTATTATAGAGGCGGGAGTAAACGGCATCCATCCGGAGCTTGTAAAGCTTCTCGGACGTCTGCATTTCCGTACAAGCTATGGACAGAATGTGCTTGACCATTCGCTTGAGGTCGCTTATCTTGCCGGTATCATGGCATCTGAACTCGGACTCGACCCCACAATGGCAAGACGTGCGGGTCTCCTGCATGATATCGGAAAGGCTCTTGACCATGAGATCGAAGGCTCACATATCGAAATAGGCGTTGACGTTGCCCGCAAATATAAAGAAAGCGAGATCATCGTCCATGCGATCCATGCACATCACGGAGATGTTGAAGCAAAAACCATTATCGCTTGTCTTGTGCAGGCCGCTGATGCTATCTCTGCTGCAAGACCGGGCGCAAGACGTGAAAACCTCGAAAACTACATAAAGCGTCTTGAAAAACTTGAAGAGGTCGCTTCATCGTTCAACGGTGTTGAACGCAGTTTCGCTATTCAGGCAGGCCGTGAGATCAGGATAATCGTGAAGCCCGATGTTGTAAAGGATGACGATATGGTGCTTCTTGCCCGCAATATCTGCAAGAAGATCGAGGAGGATGTTGAATATCCCGGTCAGATCAAAGTAAATATTATACGTGAATCCCGTGCGATAGAATACGCAAAATAACCTGACAAATTTTTTGGCACATCCCCCGATGACATCCGGAGGATGTGCTTTTTGCTTTCCTTTGTTTGGCGGTGATCTGAATTATCATTGGTACTTGTTGAAAATGGGTAAAAAACGATAAAAAAATTCGTGCAAGATTTTTGGGGGTTTTATAAGAAAATGTTGAAAAAAAAATGAAAATTTAGTATAATACTTATGTATCACTATCTGGAATAAGTGCATACTGTACGGACCGTTGATTTTAAATATGAACATTTGATAAAATATATAAAAAATTCGATTCAACTATTGAAATTTTATAAAATGTTTAGTATATTATAAACAGCGATTTATACAAAAATACTTATCATACAATTCAGAGATAGTCACAATTACATAAAAGGCGGTGATATACAATGCAGTGTAAAAAGTGCGGCAGTGAGTGGAAAACCAATGCCCGTGCCAGCCTTATCATACGGTGTCCTTTCTGCGGTGCGGAACTTGAGGAAGAAAAAGAAGATAAGCTTACGTTCCAGGATGCAAAGGAGGCTTTGCGGTATATCGTTAAGACTTATGGGGTCGATGTAATCATAGACGGTATTCAGTTGAGAGCGCTGCTTGATGAGTTTATCCCTGATCTTAAACAGGAGAGAAAGGTCTTTCTTGATGCTTATGAGCAGGGAATGTGCAACGCACTTTATCTGGCCCATGATGAATCCGAGATCGATAAGTGTATCGCAATACTTCAGTCGATAAAGGTCCTGACGACTGACGCCTGTATGGCAGAAAAATGGGCAAGCTATGTTGTAGAGTGCTTCGTTTATGCACTTGACTGGAGTGTGCCGATGTTCGGCATAACACCAAATATCCATATGCATCAGATGCCTGAGAATGTTCGTGAAAATGTTCCGAACAGGAGACTTATCGGTTCCGGCGTTGCTGATGTTGAGCCTGAACCAAATAATACGCATTTCGGATATGGCAATGAGCCTGAACCCGAACCGGAAAGCGATCTCCATTCTACTGTATTTGATTTCTTTGGCGGCAGCGGCGAAGACCAGAAGGAAGAAACCGGCAAGCCGGAAGAAACTGGTTCTGATGCCGCTAAGGATGTAAAAGATACTGAGACTGAAAAGCAGGAAGCTCCTTCAATACAGGAGACCCCCGCTGAACCTGAGACGGATGCTGTTCAGGTATCGGATGACAAGCCTGAAAAACCGGATGAAGAAGAAAAGCCGGAGGAAAAAGCTGAGGAGAAACCGGAAGAAAAGCCGGAAGAGAAACCGCAGCGTCCGATATTCGACTTCACAGGTGAAACAGAGGACGAGAAGTCCGAAGAGAA
>DBWG01000145.1:0-740 GCA_002308635.1 Ruminococcaceae bacterium UBA1244
GCTTTTGACCTTGCTTTCGCTTATGCTGAGAGCTTTGGAAATGTCAGATATCGTTTCTGACAGAAAATATCTCCTGATAAATATTACACGGTTCTCTTTGGAAACAGTTTTCAGAAACTTACTGATGATCTCGCCAAGTTCCTGTTCTGCTGTATCTTCCAGAGAGTGCTTATCCGGCAGACATTCCGAAAGCTCCTGCGATAACTCTACGATTACTGCACTTCGCTTTTCGGCTTGCTGTTTTTCTTCCATCTTCAAAGCGGTATTTCTGCATATCTTGGCAAGGTAAGCGAAAAAATGCTGTGGCTGTTGTGGAGGGATAGACTCCCATGCTTTCATATAGGTGTCATTTTCGCATTCCTCTGCATCCTCACTGCTGCGAAGAATACGATATGCCAATGCTTTTAGTCTCTCGCCATAGCATTCTTTGGTTTGAGTGATAGCATCCTCATCTCGCCTGAAATACAGCTCAATGATTTTTTTGTCATCCATTTT
This sequence comes from Ruminococcaceae bacterium UBA1244, assembly GCA_002308635.1. Lineage (GTDB taxonomy): Bacteria > Bacillota > Clostridia > Oscillospirales > Acutalibacteraceae > UBA1213. The sequence continues at coordinate 496 of DBWG01000145.1, forward strand.
GTCTCCTCCAAAGGTTTTATAAAATCCGGATTTATTAGCCTTCACTATTATAGACCGGAAATGGTTCATCTGCGTTGCGTTTTTATAAAAAAATTTGAAATATTATTAATTCTTCTGCAACTTTTCTCTCTGTTTCCTGAGATGTATAATAGAAGAGTTGACGAAGGAGTGATGAAAATGGATGACAATAAAATTGTTTCACTTTACTGGGACAGAAATGAACAGGCCATCACCGAGAGTGAAGA
>DBWG01000145.1:758-2805 GCA_002308635.1 Ruminococcaceae bacterium UBA1244
GATGAAAGCGTCAATGATACCTGGCTGGCTGCGTGGAACAGTATGCCGCCGCACAGACCATCGGTGCTGAAAACCTTTTTAGGCAAGCTGACGAGGCGCATTTCCATCAACAAATGGAACAATAGTGCTGCTCAGAAAAGAGGCGGCGGACGTATAGAGGAAGCATTGTCAGAGCTTGCGGAATGTCTGCCGGATAACACTTCACCCGAAAAGGAAGCTGAAACAGAGCTTTTAAAAGATATATTGGGCGATTTTGTCAGGTCGTTAAAGCCGTCGGAAAGAAAGGTTTTCATGGGAAAATACTGGCACCTGTATTCTATCAAGCAGCTTGCCGAAGCTTACGGCTTTACTCAGAGCAAGGTCAAATCTATGCTGCTGCGGATAAGAAAAAAGCTGAAACAACGGCTCACAGAGGAGGGATTTGAATGAAAGCGACAGATATATTGACAACTCTCGGAGATATGGACGATGACCTTATCATAGAATCAGAAATCACCGGCAAAAAACGCTCGAAGAAATGGATAAAAGCAGCAGGTATAGTCGCTGCCTGTCTTGTGCTTGCCGTTACAGTAAGCATGACATGGTTCAGCATTGCCGATGCATTGGAATATCAAACCGCTTTGTCATTTTTTGAAGAAAACGGTCTTTCAACAGACGGCCTGAGCCGTTCTGACGTCAAAGCGGTATATTATGATATTATTACAAAAAGCTTTACTTATGGAAAAACAGCAGACGTTCTCAAAAAATCAACTTATGTTTCAGGACTCGAATTAGAATTGCCGGATGAAAGCTTGTCGGATGTATCCTCTGAAGCTTCTGAAAAAGACTACAATTCATGGGACACCGATGGGAGTGGTATTATTCTGCAAGCAGATAATCAGGATATATTCAACGATGAAGGTGCAAAAGTTTCTCAGAAAAGTATCGTAAGCTGTTATAAGAATGACGAACTGCTCTGGACAAAGGAAATACCGGATACACATATCCTGATCGACTCATATCTGTATACGGACAATGGTCTTGTTTTCTATGGAATGAATATCGTCTGGTCTTCAATCTATGATAATACAACAAAATTCTATATCGGTTTTATTGACAATGAAGGAGCATTTGAGTGGGGTATCGTTCCCGATCATGGTTTTCAGTATGAAAATATCTCGTCTGTACTTGATAACGGCGACGGAACTATTGCAGTTATCAGTGAAGGAGATAATAATTCTCTTTGTCTGAGCCTGTATGATAAAGGCGGAAACGAAACGTGCTTCAAAAAGAATGATATAGGCAGTCATACCGTCTATAAAGCATCACACTTTAAAGACGATTATATTATTTACGGAGTAATGAACAGAGACGAAATAGAATATTTCATTCTGAAAATGGATCGTGAAGGGAATATTTCTGACGATTTTATTTCCTCATACGAGGCTGATGATATGAAATATTCTATTGACAACATGACAGAATACGGAGGACAGCTTTATATGTCTGCGGATGCTTTACCAAAAGACTACTGGAACGGAAATAATGAATTTGCAGAAATAAGTAAATACCTTGAAACACATGAAACTTATAACTACTATATTCCCGATGAAGTATTGACTCCGATCGTACAAAAATACAATAATGCTGTGCTGTTGGGGTGTGATACTGAAAGCGGTGAACCCAAGCGGTTTTATTCCGTCAGCGGAGCCTGCACAGGAAAACTTTCGGTAAATGATAACGGAGAAATGGAATGGGAGGTTGCAAAGATTATTTCAACTCATTTTTCTCCATACACCAGCGCATCCAGCATTGGGGGAAAATGCAGGGTTTATCGCTATGTCTTTGATCAGAGCGGAAAGCTTATCAGGCAGGAGGATACAGGAGAAATTCAATATTTTACCAGATGATAGTCTGACAAAAATAGAAAAAGCCTGTTAACCCAATGCCTGAAATAGCGGATAATACATGAATGGACACTCCTGATTTTTTAGCAGATCGTTCAATCGATTTAAATAGTTCCTGTTAGTGCTTTGTTAAGTTTAATACTTTAATGTCATCCTGAGCG
>DBWG01000145.1:2837-6771 GCA_002308635.1 Ruminococcaceae bacterium UBA1244
TTCGGAATGACAAGGTTTACAAGTTTTAGATTTTACCAAATATTAGTAACATATTTAGTCATCACCAGGATGAAATAGTAATAGTTGTGTTTCTTGAATGTGCTTGTTGAGATTTCCTTTCCGGCAGTTTCCGGTACGAACCATCCCTTGTCCTGTTCTCCGACAAATAGTATCATTGAAATGCTCCTTCTATATTTTTAACGTGATTTCGATGATTTTGCAAGTACATTGTTTTCTCGCTTTGACATAAAAAAGGCTGCCCCACTCAAAGAGGGAGGCGTTATCTGCCTGAAAATTTTTTAATCGAACCCACGTTAAAGTAAATCTCAGCGGCGATCCGGAACTGCCGCTGAGATTTCTAAAGACTATTGGTTTATAATGTTGACTTATGGCTTTTTTGAATTAAGCGGCAGCTCATCCTCTTTCGGGTTGCTTGTATTTATAACGTCCTCTGTCTGGAATTCTATGATTTCGAGCTCGACGCATTCATATGTTTCTTTTTTCACTCAGAATACTTCCATCAGTTAAAATGTTTCTTGGCTGCCTGCCAATACAGATAGAACGCCTTTACGACGTTTTGCAGTTTTTCATTCTGTGTTTGACCTGCGAGAACGTTCTTGCAGTAGTTCAGAGGGCTGTAGGTAACAGCATACGTTCCGTTTATTTTAAGAGTAAAATTATCGCCGATGTGCGCTGCTTGGATGCCTCTGATACGTGCGATCTGATAGCCGCCTGATGTTGCTTTTTCTACATTGTAGTCAGCGTAGGCGAATTCGAGCGTATCACTGCTCTTGAAGTATAGCGACAGAGTGGTTTCGGATTTCAGCGAGAGCGTTGAGCCTTCGAATGTCACACCATTTGGGAGAGTGCCGATAACAGGATCAGAAATATTGATCGTGACATCGCCGAGCATCTTGTCTGCTTCATCCAGAATTGCGTTAGCGAGTTTTCCGGTATTCTTGTCGAAGTAGAGCTGTGAGTAAGCTCCGTAGTTGAGCATCGCCTTAACGAGTGGCACCGCTTTTGCATAGGCTTTCTGTTCGTCCGTTCCGTTTTCGTCGGCGTGAGTGAGCAGATAATCCGCGTATTCTTTGACAGAGTAGGTGAACTCGTCGCTGACGGGATTGCCGTCGATGATCTGTGCCTTGATTTCGGAAGTCATTTCCTTCGCCGCAACCTGACACTTGAAAACATAGTAGGTCTTGTTGCCGGATTTGACAATTATTGCATCTTTGACATCAATCTCCTTATTCGTTGAACCGGTTCCCGTAGGAATCGTGAAGTGCACTTTTGCAGTTGTGCTGTTCGCAATAGCGTTGGGCAGCTCCATATAGAAGTTTATGCCGATGTCACCCTCAAGGTTGATCGAATATCCGGATACGGAGGCTACAGACTTCGGTTCAGCGGTAAAGGTCGCAGTGTACTCCGCATCGCCTGTTACGGATGTAATCTCAGGAGTCCAGCCTGTGAAGGTGTAGATGTACTGCGCATCGTCAGCTTTTGTGGGGGCGGCGTGAGTTGGAACATTGCCTGCTTTAACCTGCGTTTTGTTGATAACAGAACCGTCGTCGTTATTCCATGTGATAGTGCCGCCGGGTACGAACTCAGCGCTTACAATCACTTTTTCATCGGGCATATCAAAGGTGTACTTTGTCGGGTCTGCGCTGTTCGGTGTGAGTGGAACATCATAGCTGGAGATGGGATACCTCAGAGTAAGTTCGGACATCTGCGAAATGTTGTTACTCTTGGTACTCAAAAGCTCTACCTTATAATACTGATACTCTGCCGGAGTTCCACTCACGATGTAATCATACTGCGTGAAGTTAACTCCATTTAGCTGCGTATCATCTGTCACTGAGGTAACAAGCTGCCACTCAGCAGAATCTCTGACAGCATAGTTGTCAGACGTGAAATTTGCGCCGTAGATTTCCCAGCTTTTCCAATTACGTCCCGGATAGGTTTGTGTGTCATTGGCAGTTGTCAGGCTGTATTCGTTCAAAGCGAATGCTTTTTCGGCTTTTACAATGATATAGCCATAACTATATTGCAAGCACCATTTTGTATCTGTTCTTCCGTCTACCAGCTTGTCATAGCCTTCATTGCCTGTATTGCCGCTTCCGTTCAAAGCCGTGAGGTGTACCCTTCGATTGTCAACATACTCCTTGTGTGCTTCGATTGTACTAAGCACATAGTTTGCGTCGGGTTCTGCGGTAATAGTAACCTGCGTGTCCTTTGCGGCTTGATTTGGATCCGCAGTAACCGTACCGTAATCGGCGTTCTCACAAATTACATCGTAGAGTATCGGAACAGCAGTAAAGTTTGCTGTATAGGTTGCATCGCCTGTTACGGCAACAACCTCGGGAGTCCAACCTGCGAAGGTGTAGGTGTATTTTTCGTCCGCAGTCTTTGTGGGATCGGTATGATTGGGAACAATATTTTCCTCAACCTCAACTGTGTCGATAACTGTGCCGTTGTCATTCTTCCATGTGACGGTGTAGCATGGCGCAGTCGTGAAGCACTTTGGAACCGCCTTGCTCCCGTAGATGACCCAGCCGTCGCCGAGCAGCGCCTTAAGTTCGTTTCCGGTTGCATACGTCTGTGTGCCCTGCTCTGTGCCGTAGGCTTTTGGGTAGTAGCTGTTTGTGATTGTCAATTTCGAGCTGTCATAAACGCATGAAAACGTTCCGCAATCGGTTGTTTTTGTTGTAAACGTTCCAATGTTCAGACAGTTGGTGAAAGAAACGGTTTTATCGTAAGGCCAACCCAGCAGACCGCCGCATTTTTCTTTGAGGTCGTGATGGTTCCGGTGACCTTGAGATTTTTGAAGGTTGCGCCGTCAACGTAACGGAACGGAGCCGCACGATCCTCGTCCGCTGTATAATTGAAGGTGATCGTATGACCGCCGCCCTCAAAGGTACCCATGAATTTATGAGTGTCAGTTCCTGCCATCGTGGTCACGCTGATGTTGTTTGTCAGGGTGATAGTCTGACCGGCAAATGTAGTGCCATCGTTGACAGTCTGAACAAAATTGCCCCAATCCGATTCATTGGTTATCACAATATCGGACTTATAAACCTCAACGGTGTTGGTATAGGTCTTGCCGCTGTATTCAACATTTGCCGTATACACGTTCTTATGGAGGTAATCTTTTACCTCAATGGAATTCGTTTGAATATTGAGATTGTAACCGCAGGGGCATGGGAACACAGCGGTTGCCTCGCTGTGATCGTCCGCCCAGTTCCACACGGCAGGCTCACCGATGATATGAGCTTCATCATAATTCACACCGCAGGATTCACAGGATGCATGATGCTGCTCCGAACCAAGTGATACATAAGAGATATTCTCGTGTGTGCAGGACTTGACCTCCACATATGTTTTTTCTTCCGATTTGATGGTGTTGAGCCTGTTGGCCTTGACGACAGTAATCATTTTATTGTTTTCCCTGTAAGAAACGCTCAGGTGTGTTGAGCTGTCATCCTTGATGTAAACTTCTTTTGCTCGGACGGACGGAGTAGCATCAGTGGTTTCCATTCGTACAGTTGCGCCGTTGAAATATACTTTTCCTTCAGAATCTTCCACTAATGTGCTTTCGTCCATACCGATTGCAACACATTTACCTTCATCAGTATTACAAGTCACAACACCGCCGTTGAAGGTGATACTGCCGTTAAAAATAGAGTTATGGAAAATTTCATCACTTTTGTAATCGCAGCCTCCTACTCCGATACCCGCACCTCTGCCTGTGTAGCGAATGTAGTCATCCGAAACCCCGCCGCCTTTAGCGTTGACGCTGCCGCCGTTGATGGTGACGTCAACCGCATTGCTGTCGGTGCAATGTGCGCCTGAGCCGATACCTGCGCCGGTTGAATGGAGTCAGCGTTGACAGTGCCGCCGTTGATGGTGATCTTTCCGGATGCTTCTTCATAACCGC
>DBWG01000119.1 GCA_002308635.1 Ruminococcaceae bacterium UBA1244
GTGGACGACAAACGGCAGATACGACATTTCGGCATTGAGAGCGATGTTTGCGGCATCGTCAGTTGAGCCAAGCATAAGATATATCGCATTGCAGGATTCGTCATCAAGGTCAATAAGCTCGTCCGACATATCATAGCCGCAGGGAATAGGCTCTGAAAGCTCTATATTTTCCGGCAGGAAAAACGCTTCACGGAATGTTGCTGCGGCATAGCTGTCTTTTTCGGTATTTTCATCAAATTCTGAACCGAGTTTTTTTATCAGTGAGAGCTTGTTTTTGTCCGGATGCTCAGACAGGTCAATGTAGACCGAAGCGCCGTTTTCTGAAAGAAGTTTTATCTCCTCATCGGAATAAGCCGAAAAATCATCTGCGGCGATAAGCGGTATCTCAGCATGAGGAAAGGCTTTTTTTATGAGCCTTGCCGTACAGTCTGCGCCTTCTGTGCAGCGTATCCCGAAAGCGTCTGCGCCGAGCGACTGGAGAGTTATCAGTGCGGCGATATAGTCCGTGCCGCCGTCAGTCTCGCCTTCGTCATCGACTGTTATAAGGACAAAGACAGGTATATCCGCAGCCTTTGCCGCAAGGACTCCCGCCCGCATATCCCAGAGCTTGTCAAAATTCCACAGGACAACGAATGAAGCGCCTGCGTCCTTTAACACGGTGATTTTTTCAAGGTGGTCGAAGTATGCGCTTTCAAACACACATTCACCGTATTCCTCTTTTATGCGGTCGTTTACAAAAACAACTCCGCCGACAGGAAGCCCCTGCGAACAGGACATGACTATCTCTGTCAGTTTTTCGTGAAGCTCGGCAAAGGAATCTTCAAGTCCTCTGTCTTCAAGGCGGGTACGCATAAGTTCTCCGGTAGGAGCAAGCAGAGCAGTCATTCCCGCAGTGCAGGCGGACGCTTTTTGTGAACACAGTTTTTCCGGAGCGCTGATAATATTTGTTTCGCAGCACACAAGGTCAGGGTCGTCCCCTGTAAGCTCGCTGCATGAGCCTGTACCGTCCGATATCATCGGCAGTGCAAAGGAAAAATTCATTTTTCGTTCTCCTATCAGGACTGCTCTTACATGGATTCAGGCGCTGATATCTTGAACATCGTAAGAATGTTTGCGATAACAGAGCGTGTGCATGAGCAGAGAGTCATACGAGCCTGCATAAGAGACTCGTCGTCGTTTCTTACACGGCAGGCATTATAGAACTTGTGGAAGAGAGTTGCGGTGTCATAGACGAACTTTGTGATACGTGAGGGATCATAGTCCTTTGCGGCGGAAATTATCTCGCCTTCAAGGGAAGAAAGCTTGTTGATAAGTTCGACCTCTTCGGGAGCGGTAAGCAGAGCAAGCTCCTCGTCCGTACATTCTCTCGGAAGTATGCCGTCTGCTTCAAGTCCCTTGAAGATATTGCATATCCTTGCATGAGCATACTGTACATAGTATACGGGATTTTGTGACGACTTTTCTATTGCAAGGTCGAGGTCAAATTCAAGCGGGGTATTTGCTTCACGGAGATTGAAGAAGAACCTTGCGGCATCTATCGGGATCTCATCAAGAAGTGTTACGAGTGTGATAGCCTTTCCGCTGCGCTTAGAGAGCTTTACTCTTTCGCCGTCACGGACGAGGAATACCATCTGCATAAGAACAACGTCAAGTCTTGAAGCGTCAACGCCCAGTGCGGTAAGAGCTGCTTTAAGGCGGGGGACATAGCCGTGATGGTCTGCGCCGAGAACGTCAATTGCCCTGTCGAAGCCTCTTGTTACGAGCTTGTCATAGTGGTAGGCGATATCCGGCACAACATAAGTCGGGAGTCCGTTTGAACGCACGAGGACAAAATCCTTGTCTGCGCCGAATTCGGAAGCCCTGAACCATACTGCGCCGTCCTGCTCGTAGGTATGGCCTTTTTCGGTGAGCAGTTCAACGACTTTCTTTACCGAACCGTCATTGTGAAGTGTGCTTTCCCTGAACCAGCGGTCGTATTTGATGCGGTATTTGAGAAGGTCACGTTCAAGACCCTCTATATTGAGCGGGAGAGCATATTTTACAAGAGCGGCTCTTCTTTCGGCACTGTCGGCTTCAACGTATCTGTCGCCGTATATCTCGGCAAAGTTTTTGGCATGGTCGATTATATCCTGACCGTGATATGAATCCTCAGGCATTTCATAGCCGTCTTTATAAAGCTGCATATAGCGTATTTCAAGTGAAGTCGCAAATTTTTCTATCTGGTTGCCGGCATCGTTGATGTAGAATTCTCTTGAAACATCAAATCCCGCAGCACCGAGAACGCTTGAAAGGGTATCGCCCAGTGCGCCGCCTCTTGCGTTGCCGATGTGCATAGGTCCTGTCGGGTTGGCGGATACGAACTCAACGAGAACCTTTTTGCCTGAGCCGAAATCGGAAGTACCGTAGCTGTCGCCCTTTGAGCTTATTTCTCTGAGGACAGATGAATAGTATGATCTTGAATAGAAAAAGTTCATAAATCCGGGGCCTGCGATCTCACAGCGCTCCAAATTTGTTCCGGTGAGGTCGATATTCTGAATGATAGCTTCTGCGATCTTGCGGGGAGCCGAGTGAAAAGCCCTTGCAGATACCATTGCAGCATTAGAAGCGAGGTCACCGTGGCTGCGGTCTGCGGGAGTTTCTATTGTAAATGAAGGCAGATCCGCATCAGGGAGAAGACCTTCGCTCTGTGCTTTTTTAACGGCGCAGATAATTGCATTTTTCAGGCTTTCGACAGTTGTATTAGCCGTTGACATTTTTGTTTGCCTCCTCGATTTTAAGATAAAGCTCATTTTTGCTGGCAAGCTCGGACTGTACGTCAATGGAATAATGTACTTCCAGTTCGCCGCCGTTGTCATCAAGATCTATTTTTACGCTTTCGGTATAAACTCCGAGAGAGATTATGCCAAAGCTTGTTACATATTCGCATTTATGGCGGACACCTTTTTCAAGGATAAGGTTATGGCTTTCGGAGCCGCCCTTCATAACGGTAACACGGCCTTCTGGATCGATCTTTACCGTTGTACGGTATTTTTTTTCGGGGTTCTGGGTATCGTATTCCTTGTATGTAATATATCGGCTCCCGTTTTTTGTAAGATAAGAAGCCATTGTTTTAAGCTCTATTTTGTCGGAATGATCTTCGACAGTCTGTTTCCCTGTCACCGATAGAATATAGTTCTCTTCCATTTACCTTTTCCCTTCATTGATTATTGTTCAGCGGCGAGCCGCCGCACCCTATTTTAGAACGCAGATACTTCTATAACGTGCGTCCGCATCACGACCCTTACGGGTCGCTTTGGCTGTTTTCTTTCACGTCCAGACTTTGGCTGAGCGTTCTTAATTAAATTGTTATTTTCGGTTCGGACAACTCCACACCCAACTCTCAACACTCATTCACGCTCCACAGTTTTTTGTTTAGTAGGTGCGGAAAAGTTTAAAAGAAGTATGAACTAACCGCACAAGCAGAATCGACCCAAAGCCCGTTAAGGGCGACGGTGCCGGAGTGCATCCGGTGTCAACTTCATGTTCCGGTTCTCCCGCATATTCCAAACTATAATGCGAAATAGTCCAGTACGGTCACGCACCCGCACCGGATGCGTGACTGAATGATTAAACCGAAAGAGGTGAGCAACGTAAGGAGCGTGTTCGGAGTCGGGTGCGGCAGCTTGCCGTTAGTGTACCATAACTTGTTCGAGGTTGATGTGTGAGACCTCGTTGCCGACGCTTCTTTCGAGGAAAATGTCGGCTGTTTTGCGGAAGTCCTCAACGGTGTCGCTGACATAGTAACGGCAGGCACCCGGCTCGGTGTTTTTGTTGAGAAGATCGTTTTCTTTGAGTATATTTGCGGCATAGAGAGCGGTCTCCTTGCCGGAATCTATTAGGGTCACGTTTTCTCCGAGATAATTTGAGATTGCCTTTGATATTATGGGGAAGTGTGTGCAGCCAAGAATGAGGGTGTCGATGCCGGCTTCCTTCATGGATGACAGATAACGCTCAACAATGAGCTTTACTATCGGGTCTTCCGGCGAGATGAAGCTGTTTTCGACAAGCGACACAAACAGCGGACAGTCCTGCTGCATTACAGTACATTCAGGGTCAAGGCGGAGTATCTCGTTTTTGTAGGAATTGCTGTTTACTGTTGCGGATGTACCGATAACGCCTATGCGTTTGATCCTTGTTGCTTTTGCGGCAGCGTGAGCGGTGGGGAAGACTACTCCGGTGAACGGGACGGGCAGCTCGTTTTTAAGTCCGGCTGCAACGGAGCTTACAGTACCGCAGGCGGCAATTATCATCTTTACGCCCTTTGAGAGCAGAAAACCTGCATCCTGCTGAGCGTAGCGGATTATGGTAGAACGGCTCTTGTTGCCGTATGGTACTCTTGCGGTATCTCCGAAATAGATAATGTCCTCGTGAGGCAGCACCTTTATCATTTCTTTTACGGCGGTCAGCCCTCCGAGACCGGAATCAAATATTCCAATCGCATATTCACGCATCCTTACCGACCCTTTCAAATGCAGATTTTATCAGAGCTTCGATGAGAGCTTCACCTTCATAGCCGCAGGCAGCCATAAGCTTTGGGTACATACTTATCGAGGTGAAGCCCGGAAGGGTATTTATCTCGTTGAGAAGCACTCTGCCGTCATCAGTAACAAAGAAATCAACTCTTGAAAGTCCGCTGCATCCGATGAGGGTATAGGCTTTTATTGCAGTTTCACGAACCTTTTCCATAAGATCTTCACTTATTTTTGCGGGGATATACAGTTCGGAAGCGGCGTTGTTGTATTTTGCGTCATAGTCATAGAATTCGCTTGCGGGAGCGATCTGTCCGGGAACAGACGCAAAGGGCTTTTCGTTGCCTAAAACGGCACACTCAACTTCATGGCCGACAATGTTTTCTTCGACAACGATCTTTGAGTCCTCTTTTGAAGCGACCTCGATGGCTTTGACAAGTTCATCCCTGTTGTGAGCTTTGCTTACTCCGACAGAGGATCCTGCATTTGCGGGTTTTACAAAGACCGGATATGAGGGAAGCTCGGATTCTATCTTGGCAATTATCTTTTCGGGGTCGTTTTTGTATTCGCAGGAATAGAACCATGTGTAATCCGCCTGAGCTATTCCGAATTTTTCAAGCAGGATATTTGTAACAGCCTTGTCCATACAGGCGGCGGAAGCAAGAACGCCGCAGCCGACGTATGGGATGCCGGACATTTCAAAAATTCCCTGGATAGTTCCGTCCTCGCCGTTCTTTCCGTGAAGCACAGGGAAAATAACGTCAAGCTTTATTATCTCGCCCGTTCCGACAACAACGATACCGGAAACAGAGGGCGCAGGAGAAATAAAGGCAGTGCGGTTTTCGGGGTCTTTCTCCCAGCTGCCGTCCCTGATGGCTGAAACATCGCCTTTATAGAGCAGCCATTTTCCTTCTTTGGTGATGCCGATTGTTACAATTTCGTATTTGTCACGGGGAATGGTGCTTATAACATAGGATGCCGAAACTCTTGAGACCTCATGCTCAGATGATTTTCCGCCGAAAATTACGGCGATGCGCTTTTTCTGCATTGTAATATCACTCTCCATAAATTACAGGAAGCCCTGAAAACACCTCAAAAGGCGGATGCTGAGCGTCCCGGCGTTGATAAAAAATGTACTTTTACGATACAATTATATATGATACCACATTTTTCTTTACAGTGCAATTGTTATTTATATGTATAGCATTTTCTGACGTTAGAAGTTCTTTTAGTACTTTGTAATGTTTTGTGTAAAATGACGAATTTTGTTTTATTTCAAGATATACAAGAAAAAGACTTGATTTTTGGTAATATACATGGTATCATTAAGAAAATGTTACAGGGTTGATACCAATTCGGCCCGTTCGTTAAATTTTTGTTATTGATAGAAAATGATTTGTAATTAAGAATTATACATCCTTCAAGACGATTAAAACACCGAAAGGGGAAAATGATTACCATGAAGAAGATGATCAAAAAATCCATCGCAGTCGTCCTCACGGCAATGATAGCTGTGTGCATGCTTATCACACGTGCGCCGATAGCATCCGCTGAGACGGCAACCAACGTTGGACTTGCAGCTCATGCTCTCAAGGCTTACAGAGAGGGCTGGGTATATGTATGGGGCGGTACCTCATACGGTGCGGTAGACTGCTCCGGTCTTATCGCTACATATCACGGAGTAGGCGGCATCAGAGTTGATATGCTTGCTTCTTCAAGCGAATGGGGCTATGTCAGCAACGGCGTTCCGAATATCCACGGTCTCGGACTTCATCATCCGGGTCATGTCGGAGTATATATCGGCTCAGGCATGGCAGTAGATGCAAGAGACTCATATTCCGGAGTCGTTTATCATAACGTATATACAAAGAAATGGGTAGAATGGTTCAAGGTTGCAGGCGTGTCATATCCCCAGAACGGATGGGTACTCCTTGACGGCGAATCCTTCCTCTATGAAAACGGACAGTATATCGTAAATACTTCAAGAACCATCAACGGCGTTACATATTACTTCGATGCAGCAGGCGTTTCAAATATCGCTCCTCCTGCAAGCGAATATCTTGCAACAGACTATTCTACTGCAAGCGCTCCTGTTTCTCAGCCGAATTATCAGGATAACAGCTATGAAGAGGAACAGCAGAGACTCGCAGAGGAAGCTGCTCAGAAGGCAAGGGAAGAAGAAGAAAGAAGACTTGCCGAAGAGGCTGAACAGAAGAGACTTGCTGAAGAGGCTGAACAGAAGAGACTCGCCGAAGAGGCTGAACAGAAGAGACTTGCTGAAGAGGCTGAACAGAAGAGACTCGCTGAGGAAGCTGAACAGAAGAGACTTGCTGAAGAAGCAGAGCAGAAGAGACTTGCCGAAGAAGCTGAAAAGAAGAGACTCGCTGAAGAGGCTGAAAAGAAGAGAATAGAAGAAGAGAAGAAGAGAATAGAGGAAGAAAAGAGACTTGCTGAGGAAAAGAAAAGACAGGAAGAAGAAGCAGTCGTTATCGCTGAGTATGAATATGAAGACAGCGAAGAGAGCAAAACAGTAACTTCTATCCAGACAAGACTTTATGAGCTTGGCTATCTCAGCAAAAAAGCAACAGGCTATTACGGCGGTGAGACCGTCGACGCTGTTATGATGTTCCAGGATAAGAATGAGATCGAAGTAACAGGCGTTGTAAACAGCAAAACATACAAAGTACTCAAATCCTCAAAGGCAAAGGCAAACTTCAATCCCCTTGAACAGGGTATGTTCGACAACGGTCCGGCGCTCCCTGTTACAGCACTCCAGGAAAGACTTACAGAACTTAAATATTACTATGACGATGTTACAGGTTTTTACGGCGAGCTTACCGCAAGCGCAGTAAGACAGTTCCAGAAGAACAACGAGATCGAGGCAACAGGCGTTGCCGATCCCGAAACACAGCTCAGGATATTCAGCAGCAAGGCTGAGGTAAATCCCAATGCAGGCGGTGTTTCCTACGGTGAGGCCGGTGCAATGGTACAGAACCTCCAGAAGAGACTTATCGAACTCAGATATCTTTCAGGTGAGGTTACCGGAAAATTTGACGATGCAGCACTTGAAGCAGTTCATAAATATCAGGCGGCTGCAGGTCTTGAAGAGTCAGATCTCCTGACGGCTGACCAGCTTGAAGTACTGTATTCTGATGATGCTGTGAAGTCAGCAGATTATAACACACTCAGATATGGATTCAGCGGCGAGGACGTTGCTCAGATGCAGTCCAGACTCGCTTCACTCAAATACTATGACGGCAAGACCTCCGGCGTATACAACAAAGCAGTTGTTTCTGCAGTTGAAAGCTTCCAGAAGGATAACGGTCTTGAAGTAACAGGCTGTGCAGATGAAAAAACTCTCGAAACACTCAAAACAGAGGCTCAGAGAGAAAGCACAAATGCCGGTGATGAGATCATCCTCAAAACAGCTACAGTTTCAGACAACGCTCTCGCAGGCATTACTGAGACTGAAAAGACAGCAGAGATCGTACTTACAAAGCCCCATGACAATGAGCTTGCAAAAACTGTAATAGCTCTCGGCACAGTGATCGTTGTTGCGTTCCTCCTTGCTGCGGTCTTTATGATCGAACTCAAAAGAAAGAAAGCTTCTGCAAAATCAAAATAATATCTGACGAAAAGTGCTTTTCCCAAACGGGAAAGGCGCTTTTTGTTTTCAACTCTGGTCTGAGGAAATAACTGCCGTTCCATAGTAGTGGCGGAGTATCTCCCTGAAATCCATTCCCTGCTTTGCCATTTCGTTTGAACCGTACTGGCTCATCCCGACTCCGTGGCCGTATCCCTTTACGGTAAAGATAAATTTATTGTTCTTGAAGGAAAGCGTGAAGTTCGTACTCCTGAGCGAAAATAACTCCCTGATGTCCTGACCGCTGAATGAGGATGTACCGATTTTCAGCGTTTTTACGCTTCCTGAGCCTGTGCGTTCAGTGCTGATCTTTGAACTGCCTGTGAATGTTATATCCGGATCGAGAGTCCTGAGCTTTTCAATGGCTTCTTCCTCTGAAAAAACTGCCTTTGTCATATAATCCGGTGAGGTAAGGTCATAAGGGCTCGGTACAGCTTTGAGATATGGACTTTCAAAGCCGAAAATATCCTCCGAATTTTCTGTTCTGCCGGATGACAGCGCAAAATATGCAGCGTCGATCAGTTCTCCGTTTTCGTCAGTCAGCGTCATTCCGAAAACATCATCAATGACACTGTTTATTTTATTGATGTATTCCTCATAAAGCCCTCCGCACTGCTCTTTGAAGGTTTCATCGCTGATATAGTATTGTTTTTTTGAAAGATCTGCTTTGAGATCAG
>DBWG01000141.1 GCA_002308635.1 Ruminococcaceae bacterium UBA1244
TCAAAGAGATTGTCAACACCCTGCATTACGCAGGCAAGTCTTTCAAGTCCCATGCCGGTGTCGATATTAGGATGATCCATAGGCTCATAGTGACCTTTTCCGTCACTTACGAACTGTGAGAATACGTTGTTCCAGACCTCAACATATCTGTCGCAGTCACAGCCGACTCCGCAGGTCGGCTTTCCGCAGCCGTATTTTTCTCCTCTGTCAAAATAGATCTCCGTACACGGACCGCACGGGCCTTCGCCGTGTTCCCAGAAGTTGTCTTCTTTTCCAAGACGGACAAGGTGAGACGGGTCTACTCCGACTTCCTTTGTCCAGATATCATAAGTCTCGTCATCGTTTTCGTATATTGAGATGTAGATCTTATCCTCGGGCATCTCAAGCACCTTTGTAAAGAATTCCCATGACCATGCTGTTGCCTCGTGCTTGAAGTAATCGCCGAAGGAGAAGTTGCCGAGCATCTCAAAGAAAGTACCGTGTCTTGCGGTTATGCCGACACGCTCGATATCAGGAGTACGGATGCACTTCTGGCAGGTCGTTACACGCTTTCTCGGAGGAGTTACCTCTCCCGTAAAGAACTTTTTCATCGGCGCCATGCCCGAATTTATAAGAAGCAGGCTGTTGTCGCCGTTCGGAATGAGCGGGAAGCTCGGAAGACGAAGGTGTCCCTTCGACTCAAAAAAAGATAGATACTTTTCCCTTAATTCATTTAATCCTGTCCACTGCATTTTTATCACCTTACACAGCAAAATATTTTTTTACATTATAATTATAGCGAAAATTCCCGCCGTGTCAACAGCAAATAACAAAATTGAACAAATTCAATTCAAAGTCAGAGCATCAAAGCCCGGAATTATGGTATCAAACACTTTTATTTTTACACAGCCCTTGAACTTTGAGCCTGAATCGTCAAATTTTTTGTTGTATCTCGCAGACTGTTGTGCTATAATATGGTCAATTACCGACTTGTCGGATAAAAAGGAGAAAGAAAAATGAAAAAAATAATAATAGCAGCGTCCGTTCTGCTTCTTATCGCTTCGGCAGGCTGTAATAACAGCAATGACAGCAGCGATGAAACATCGTCAAAGGTATCTGCTGCCGAAGAGATCTCACAGTCCGTTCAGGAAAGCTCATCCGGAGAAGCTTCATCACCAGAAAGCTCCTCGGAAAGCAAGACAGGAGATTCTGTTTTGTCCAAATATGTGGATGTAAATTCACTGTCCGAAAAGTCCCGCAAGACTATGACGGAGTTTTTCAGCTCCGAACAGTTGACCATTGGTGTGGAAGGCTCACTTGCGGCTGCAAAGGGTCTTAACGTAAATTTCGGCGTGAAGATCACAAAGGACGCAGACAGATCTTATGTAAAATTCAGCTTTATGAACACCGACTATGCAACTCTCACAACAAAAGACGGTGTATATTCACTGAATGAAGCAAAAAAGACTGCCGTATTTACTCCCACAAATTCCGGAAAAACGGAATCATCCGGCTCATCACTGCTCGACAGCACAAAAAGTTCCCTTCCTGCTTTTCAGACGTTTGATATCAGCGCCCTCAGCTTCATAAAGGACGGCGAAGAGGAATTTGAAGGAAATTCGTATTTCTGTGAGGAATATTCCGCAGGAGAATTTACTCTGAAAGCATATTATGATGAAGATGCTCACATAAAATTCATCACCGGCGAAAAGGACGGACTTGTTTCTGTTCTGAGGATAACAGAACTGGCACAAACCGCCGACAGTTCTCTCCTTGAGATACCTTCAGACTATACAATAAAATAACACCAAAAAGGCTGCCCTATCCTATGATAAGGCAGCCCTGTTTTTTTGTTTTTTGGCATTATTGAACTTATTGCTGAAAAATCTCCAGATATAATAACCGATAACAGCCCCCGTTGTGTTGAGGAAAAGATCGTCAACATCGCTTGTCCTGTTGATCGGAAGCTGTCCGACTTCGATAAGTACGGATATGAACAAGGCTGTCTTTCCTGTCCTGAGTTCGTCTCCGCCCCATATTGCCGGACACATTATCCCTACTGGAACGAATACCATAACATTACCGATCACGTTGAAAATAAATCTTTCCCGCTCGGCAGAATCGCTCACCGCATCTATCGCTTCTGTAATTATTACATTAAACGGGATCAATTCAATTTTGTTTTCTCCGCTGTTTACGATAAATGTCTGAGTGAAAAGCAGCATCAGATAAACGGCAAATAAAATCAGAAAATATTCATTCACAATATTCGTCTTATATCCGAGCGGTTTTTTCTTTCCGAAACAAATATATACCATCCTCAACGAAATATATACCGGCAGGCAGATATGAAAAAGCGGCATGCCTTCAAAAACAAACTTGTATGCGAAATTGATGACGCTGTTCATTTACCGTTCAGTTCCTCCGCTATGCTCATAATGCGCTGGAGCCTGTGGTTCACGCCCGAACGGCTTATCGGAACGCTCAGGGCTTCTCCAAGCTCACGAAGGTTGAACTCCGGGTTATCAAGCCGAAGCTGAGCTATTTCACGAAGGTCATCCGGAAGTGAACAAAGTCCCCGCTTTTCTTCTATCAGTTCTATTGCTAAAAGCTGCTTTGCCGAAGCGGCAGCGGTCTTGTTGCTGTTTGCGGTCTCAGAATTGATACGCCGGTTCACCCTGTTGCGGACAGACTTCATTATTTTCTGCTGTATTATGTTGAGCGCCGACATCTGCGCCCCGATATAGGTGAGCATATCCTGTATTTTGTCGCTGCCCTTGATATAGACAACATAACTGCCTTTTCTTAAAACGGTTCTGGGCTCGGCATCGGTCTCTTCTATCTCGGAAATTATTTTTTCAAGATCTGAGGCAAGGTTCCTGTGCGGAACGGAGAATTCAAGATGATAGTCCTTTTCCGGATCGGTAACGCTCCCGCAGACAAGAAAAACTCCCCTGAGAAAATACGGCATACAGTCCTCGCCGTCAATGTTGGCACGGTTTATCCTCAGACTCGGCTGACTGCTCTGATGACCGAAGCGGTCAAATATTCTTGCGCAGTCGTTTTTGTCTGGCACAGACAGAGTATAAATGCTGTTTTCTCCGCCGCGCCGTGTGAGCTTTGTACGAAGCTCTACTATTGCTCCGGTAAGGGACGACAGAGTTTCGGAATATTTCATGGCGCAGGCTCTTGATTCGGTTGTGAGAGTAACGGCGGACGGGCTGAAATTCTTTGAAAAAAGCACCATGCCGTATGCAAGAGCCGCAGACTGTTCGTCCGTAAATACCCTTGCGGAACAAAGCTCCTCTTTTGTTTCCTTTGAAAATGACATTGTCAGATCACATCCTTTGAAACATCTCTGTGGTGGACGATAACTCTTTGTCCGGATTCAAGTATGTGATTATAAAGTACTCTTGTGAGCGTTATGGAACGGTGCTTTCCTCCGGTACAGCCGACAGCGATAACGAGCTGGCTCTTTCCTTCGGAAAGGTAAAGCGGCATACTGTAATCCACAAGCGACAGCATCCTTTCGGCATATCCCTTTGACTGTTCAAAGCCCATAACATAATCATACACACAGGCTTCAAGACCGGTATGGTGCTTCAGTTCGGGAATATAGAACGGGTTCGGCAGACAGCGCACATCAAAGACAAGATCGGCTTCCGACGGTATGCCGTATTTGAAGCCGAACGAAAGACAAGTAACCGTCATTCCCAGTGAGGCATTACCTAAAAACAGCGCAGAGATCCTCTCTCTGAGCTGTGAGCCTGAAAGGAGCGAGGTGTCTATCACATAGTCTGCTCTTGCCTTTATATTCATAAGCATTTTTCTTTCGATCATCACTGATTTTTCGGTTGAACCGCCGCACAG
>DBWG01000030.1:0-27838 GCA_002308635.1 Ruminococcaceae bacterium UBA1244
TCTCTGTAGAAATCCTCATATTCTTCTGTTGTGCAGTCCTTGGGAGCCTTGAGCCAGAGGGGAGAGGTGTTGTTTATTGGTTTTTCTTCCTTGTCCTCGTCCTTTTTCTCTTCGCCGGCAACGCTGAGATAAATCTCGTACGGCATGAAGTGGCAGTACTTTCTGAGTATCTCACGCAGCTTGAAGTCCATAAGGAATTCTTTTCCGTCATCGGAGATGTGCATGATTATTGTAGTACCCTTTTCAGTTCTGTTTCCTTCTGAGATCTCGTATGTATGGCTGCCGCTGCTTTCCCAGGNNCCTTCTGATAGGAGAGTGTTTCGATCTCCACATTTTCGGACACCATATATGCGGAATAGAATCCGAGACCGAAATGACCGATAATACCTGTTTCTGCGTCAGTCTGATCCTTGTATTTTTCAAGGAACTCCTGTGCGCCGGAAAAAGCTATCTGAGCGATATACTTTTCGACCTCTTCTTCAGTCATGCCGATACCGTTATCCTTAACGGTAAGGGTTTTTGCGTCCTTGTCGAGAATAATGTCGATTCTCGGCTTTGAACCGTCATTTTCGGCTTCGCCTATCTGACAAAGGCTCTGATACTTCTTTATCGCATCGCAGGCATTTGCCACGATCTCACGGATAAAGATATCCTTGTCGGAATAGAGCCACTTTTTGATTATCGGAAAAAGATTTTCCGAATCCACCTTGATCTGACCTTCTCTTTTCATCTTTTGTTTGCCTCCTATATTTTCAGTGTGGAGTTATGAGTGTGGAGTGTGGAGCTGCGGCACATTTTTCGCACGGCGAAAAATGAAATATAATAATTTCAACAGCCTATATTCTTATCTGAGCGTGAATCTTACTATATTTACGCAGAGCGTGACCATAAACTCCACACTCCACTCTTCACACTCCACACTTATTTTTGCATATTTCTTTCAAGCCACTGCTGGTAGGTCATGAGGACCTGACGGGGTTTTGATCCTTCATGCGGTCCGACAATGCCCATTTGTTCCATCTCGTCAATAAGTCTGCCTGCTCTTGCATAGCCTAAGCGCAGTCTTCTCTGGAGAAGTGAGGTTGAAGCCTGTCCGGCCTCAATAACACACTGTATCGCCTGTTCCATAACAGGGTCAACGTCATCGTCGCCGGCATCGTTCGGTCTCTGTTCCTTGTCGGGAAGAGCGCTGTGTTCGATCTGGTCTATAACATCGGCATCGTATTCAACGACCTTGTTGTGCTTGATGAAGTTTATGATATTTTCGATCTCCTGATCGTCAACAAAACAGCCCTGCACACGCATAGCTTTTGTTGTGCCTATCGGTGAATAGAGCATATCGCCTCGTCCCAAAAGCTTTTCGGCACCGCCTGTATCAAGTATTGTTCGTGAGTCGATATTTGTCTTTACTGCAAAGGCGATACGGCTTGGAACGTTTGCCTTGATAAGTCCTGTGATAACATCGACGGAAGGACGCTGAGTCGCAATAACGAGGTGCATACCTGCTGCACGGGCCATCTGTGCAAGACGGCAGATAGATTCTTCGACCTCATTTGGTGCCGCCATCATAAGGTCGGCAAGCTCATCAATTATAATGACTATCTGAGGCATCTTTTTGAGCTTTTGTATCTCCTTTGGCTGTGTGCCGGAGTTTTTGATCTCCGCCTGAGCCTGAGCGAGCATTTCGTCTTCTTCAAATGTTCTTTCATTGTCGTCGCTGTAGTTTTCGGACGGTTCGGTGTTCTGTTTGTCAACGAGACGGTTATAGCTGTGCATATCCCTGACGTTGAACTCTGCAAAGGTCTTGTATCTTTCGAGCATCTCGTTTACAGCCCAGTTGAGAGCGCCAGCTGCTTTTCGAGGGTCGGTCACTACAGGGACAAGAAGGTGCGGGATACCGTTATAAACGCCAAGCTCAACCACCTTCGGGTCTATGAGTATGAACTTTACTTCATCGGGGTCGGCCTTATAGAGCAGGCTCACGAGCATGGAGTTGATACATACGGATTTACCTGAACCGGTAGAACCGGCAATAAGAAGATGGGGCATTCTGCTGAGGTCGGCAAGCATTATTTTTCCGGTGATATCCTTTCCGAGAACAACGGTCAGCTTGCTTTTGGCGTTCTGGAATTCGTTTGACTCAACAAGCTCCCTCATTTTGACAGTGCTTACTATCCTGTTCGGCACTTCGACACCAACGGCATTTTTTCCGGGGATTGGAGCTTCTATTCTTACGCCGGTGGCTGCAAGGTTCATGGCAATGTCATCGGCGAGGTTTGTTATCTTGCTGATCTTCACGCCTGCTGCGGGCTGAAGCTCATATCTTGTAACGGAAGGGCCGCGGCAGATATTGGTGATGGTAGTCTGTACGCCGAAGCTTTTGAGTGTATCGACAAGTTTTGAAGCGGTATGGTGCAGTTCCTGAGATACATCGCTGCCGGATTCTTCCGGCTGAGATTCAAGAAGAGTGAATGGCGGTTTCAGATATGCAGGTACTTCTGTTTCGTCTGTATTATTGTCCGACCTGCCAAGCTCAGACGGACGCACCTTGTCGTTTTCGGCAGTTTTACGTTCATTTGTCTGATCGTGAACATTTTTTGAAACTGCGGGGGATGACCCTGTCTGAGCGGCGGAAACACCGTTAATAATAGAATTGGTATCCTGTCTGTGTGCTTCCTCGCCTTTTTTGAGCAGGGCAGCGATATCAATTGTCTCGTCATCAATGTCAATGCCGTCATCAAAGAAATCATCCATATCTGTTGATGCAGGAGCAGCGGTATTGTCTGTTTCCGGCATCGGAACGGGTTCAGGATCTTTGCGTGTCGTTGCGGGACTTGTATCAGGAATAACAGATGAAATATCAGGCGATTCGGTGGGAATACCGGCATTTTCCGGAAGCTGGGGTCCGGCGGGTTTTGGCGGCCGTGTTTTTTTGACGTTATATGGGGAAGATGTATCCGGTTCATAGATCGGCATTTTGTCGATGCGTTTCATAGTCCGGCTTTCAGCCTTGTGTTTTTTTGCGCTGACTTTTGCATCGACTTTTCGTTTGACGTTTGCCTCACGGATTTTTCTGCGGCTTTCGGCGTTTATCTTTATCTCTTCCTCACGAACTTTTGTTCTGATCTCTTTGTGTTCGCTGATCTTTTCATTGACCGGTTCCTTGAGCCTGTCGATCACGTTCATAAACAGGGCTTCAAAGGACATATAGACAAAGAACATCAGTATGAGCAGAGCCACAAGACCTCCGGCGACCGAACCTAAAAACCTTGCAAGCGGGATGCCGAGCACACCGCCAATAAATCCTGTTCCGTTATGATCTTTCGCCTCGTTAAAGCAGTTCATAAGCTCAGTGCCGTAGTCACCGACCTCCATTCCATCCGAACCGAAGGCGAATATCATGGAAGCAAGCATCACTACAGTTCCCGAGAAGAAAAATACCTTCAGCGAGAATCGGTATGTAGACTTTGTTCTGAACATCTGACAGGCACAGTAGAATATTATCAGCGGGACAAAAAAACCGAGATAGCCGAAAAGTCCCCAAAAAGATTCATAAAGAGCCTTCCAGACCTTTTCGCCTTCCATAAAAAACAGCATTGCAGTTATGAAGGCGAGACCCAAAAGCACAATGCCTTTTATAAAGCGTTCTCTTTTAGGGTTTGTATCCGGAGTGCGGGCGGTGCTTTTCGGCGGCGGTATATTTTTTCCTGCGGCAGTTTTTTTGTTGGACGCAGGTTTTTTGTTTGAAGCAGTATTTGTTTTTTTATGCTGAGCCGGGCGTCTGGCCGCAGCCTGTTTTTTTACTGCCATTTGAACTTACACCTCCATAGGCAGGGGAACTGATGTCAGAAATTAAGCGGCTCCTGAGTGAAGAGATTTGTTCCCTGAGAAAGCTCGATAATGCTGACTAAAAGAATACTCATACCGATAATTGCGGTATAGGCAATAAATATATACATTCTGTCGGTCCTTAACAGCCACTTGAACAGCTTTATTGCAATGAAGCCCACAACAGCGGCAAAGACCATTCCCACGAGGATATACAGGAAGTTTATATTTCCCGTACCTTCTTCTGTCAGGACATCCTTTGTTTCAAGGAGTGCAGCCGCAACTATTGCAGGAGTGCCGAGCAGGAAGGAATAATCAAGGGCGTTCTGTTTGTTGATGCCCCTGAGCTGGCTTGCGCCGAGTGTTGAGCCTGAGCGTGAAAGTCCCGGAAAAATCGCCGCTACGCACTGAGTAAGACCGACGACAATCGCATCGGCTATAGTATATCTGCGGCGGTATTTTTTGCGGAGTTTTTTTCCGTTGACGACCTTGACGACCGGCTGGCGCTTTTTTCCTCCGAAAAACAGAAGCAGGCTTGTGGCGATGAGAGCGAGACCGACAACAAAGAAATAGCCGTCATGTGCGAACTTGTCCGCAAGGTCCTTTATTTTCATATCCGTTCCGGGTATCGGCAGGAACAGCAGGAACAGCGGTACAAGGCCAATGATTATCATAAAAGCCATGTTTTCTTCATCGGTAAGCTCCTTCAGTTTGAACTTGCCGGTAAATATCTTTTTAAAAAGGCTGACAAGTGAAGCAAAGAGCTTGATTATAAGCTTGAAATATACGGCAATAACAGCCGCAAGCGTACCGATATGGAGCATGACCGAAAAGAAAAGGTTGTTTTCGTTCATGCCGGAAATATGCTGATATATAGTAAGGTGGCCGCTGCTTGACACAGGAAGGAATTCCGTCAAGCCCTGGAGTATGCCCTGAAAGGCAGCGTCAAAAATATTCATTATGTACCTCCGATTGGTCGTGCGGCAGAACATTCCGCCGCTATTTGTCTTTTTCTTTTTCCTCGTCTATCATTTCATAGAGAGCCGTTACGGCGTCGTTAAGAGTTCCCGTGCTGCCGATGATACCCTCTTTAACGGCAGATCCTCCGTCGAGGATAGAACCGATATCCATAACAAGCTCGCTCGTATTCAGTGCCAGTTCATTGTAACGTTCTGCGGAAATGCCGGAATGTGCGGTTACAAAATCGGTGATACGCTGCTGCATCCGCTGAAAGTATTCAAATGCCTGCGGAACGCCCAGCATAAGTCCGGTCATTCTGACGGGATGGATAGTCATTGTTGCGGAACGTGCGATGAACGACTTTTTTGCTGCGACTGCGATAGGAACGCCGATGGAATGTCCTCCGCCAAGAACGAGCGAAACGACAGGCTTTGTCATTCCTGCCATAAGCTCGGCGATAGCAAGTCCTGCCTCAACGTCACCGCCGACGGTATTCAGTATCACGAGCAGTCCCTGTATATCACAGCTTTGTTCGGCAGCGATAAGCTGCGGTATGATGTGTTCATATTTTGTGGTCTTGCTGCGAGGGGATAGTATATAGTGTCCTTCGATCTGACCGATAATAGTCATGCACTGTATAACATATTTGCCGTTGTCCGAGATCAGCGAGCCTGTTCCGAAAATACTTTCCTGTTCTCTGTCGGAAACAGGAAAGCTTTCATCGGACGGTTCATCATTTTCAGGTTCACGGCAGGGATAAGCTTCGTTGTTGTCCATATTGTATGCCTCCTCAGCTTTAGTTTGAACAGAGGAGGCGGAAAGTATACATAGGATATATATTCTGCTGTCCGGAAAAATATCACAGCCTGAATTTTCTTTTGATAATACTGCACAGCCACGATACCGGCAGGGAAAGCAGTCCCCAGAGAATACTGTATGGAAGGCATATCTGTCCGCAGAAATTAAAGCGGCAGTCAGAATAATCCCAGACGCTCAGCTTCATGCGGAAATTGAATAGGAAGCCCGCAAAAAATTCGATGAATGTAATGACCGTGCTGCCGACACAGCACTTGATCCAGACGGAACACGAGCCAATGAACCCGAATATTTTGTACAGCACCGCAAAGCATATCCCGCCTGTGATTATCATTGACCAGTGGGTATATTTTCTCCATAATATTTCTGTCAGACCGTAGAGTATCCCTCCGACAGCAAAAAGCACGGAGCAGCATTTAAAATTCTTTTTCATACAAACTCACCCTACGGTATATTGTTTGTATGGGAAGCGGTAATATGTCAGGAAATTATTTTTTTCTGCGGGCTATGGTGACGACAAAGTGTGCTGCTATGCAGACAACAAGCACAGCCGCAATTCCGAAGACCACATAAACAACGGTCTGGCTGACGGGAGGTTCCTTTGTTCCGAGATTTTCTTTGTCAGAAGCTTCACTTGTTTCCTGTGATTCCTGTTTTTGGGAAGAGATCTCCTCCTCTGAACTGCTGCCTTTGTTTTCGTCTATTTTAAGTTCCTTTGAAATAAGCCTTGCGATCTCGCTGTGGCCTGTTTCGTTGGGATGGATATCGCCGCTCAGGATAAAAGTCACAAAGGGATATCTTCCGTCAAACAAATCAAGAAGGTCCACCGTATGTACAGAGCCGTCTTTTGTACTCTTTGAGAGAGCTACAGCTCTGTCACGCATATCGGAAAGTGTTTCCTGCAGCTTGTCAATGAGCTTGTTTCCGCTGATGATTGCACCGGGATTATACGGCGTCATAATAACTATATCGGCTTTTGAACCCGTGCTGCGGATATATGATACCATTTCCCTGATATTTTCCTCACACTTATCCAGAGCCTGATTATATTTTTTTGAAGCGTTCTCATCGGTGCATTTTTCGATGAAATAGTCAAGCAGTTCCTTTACTTCGGGATCAGAATTTCCGGATACGAACACCGAGATAAGATTTGATGAATTCACCTTGCTCAAAGCGCCGCTGTATTTCTGAGCAACTGTCGGATCGTCACTGAAAACGCCGTATATTGTTTCTTGGATAATATCTATTATCTCGTTAGCGCCGGCTGAGATGAGGATGTAATCCGAATCTTTGATCACATCCGGACTGGCGTTTTTAATTGAATCAAGTATCTGTGAGCTTGTCCAGCCCGAATGGGAAAAGTTAAAGTAATCGACCTTTGGTTCTGCTCCCAGCTTTTCTGCAATTATGCTTGGAAAGCACTTTTTTGAGCGGTACAGGTCATCGCTGTCATAATCGTCAAGGCTGTAGCCTGCCGAAATGGAGTCGCCGAAAACCGTAAGCTTTTTCTTTGCGCTGCCGGAGTTATCACCTTCGGCAAAAACGCAGAGGGAAGAGAGCATAAAAACGAGTACAGCAGAAAGCAGAAGATTTATTGCTTTTTTCATAATAATTCTCCTTATGACAAAAATCCGTCGATAATTGTAGCTTCGGCTTCTTCTTCGGTCATGCCAAGAGTTCTGAGCTTGAGTATCTGTTCGCCGGCGATCTTTCCGATAGCGGCCTCGTGGATAAGAGCGGCATCGTTGTCTCTTGCGTGAAGCTCAGGTGCAGCGTCTACCTTTCCGTTTTCGGAAATGATAGCGTCACATTCGGAATGTCCGGTGCAGGGAGCGTTTCCGACGATAACTGAGTGATAAGTCTGGTGTGAATTATCTCTTGCAACAGAACGTGAGATAAGGTCAACGCCGGAATCCTTACCGTTCATTTCGACTTTAAAATCGGTATTTGCAGTCTGGTCTTTTTCGGTGAGTATCCTTTCACGGATAAGGAGCTTTGCGCCGGCACCAAGAACAGCGGCAGTCTTTCTTGTTGTTCTGTCAACGCCGCCGATCTGAGCGGTGTCCATTTCGAGGACGGCATTTTCTTCAAGCTCGGCTTCGGTAACGGGGTCGATATAGCGCAGACCTGTTCCGTGACCCTTGCCGATATGCTTTTCGAGGTATTTTACTTTGGAATCCTTTCCCAAGAAGAAGCGGTGTATACCGTTATGTCTTGCGGGTTCGCCTGTTTCAACGTGTATGCCGCATCCTGCAACGATAGTAACGTCAGCGCCCTCGCCTACAAAGAAGTCATTGTAAACAAGGTCGTCAACATCTCCGTGAGTAACGCAGGCAGGTATAGAAACAGTTTCGCCCTTTGTGCCGGGCGCAATGAAAATTTCAAGACCGGGCTTGTCTTTTTTTGTTTCGATCTTAATGTTCTTGCTGGACATCCTTCCGGCGCACTGACCGTCCTCACGGATGTTGTAAGCGCCCTTGAATTCGCCGTCCCATTCGGAAATTTCCCTTAAAAGGTCTTTTGTGATCTCATTCATCAGAACATCGCCTCCTGTTTGTAGCATTTTCCCGAAACGGCATTATTCTCGCTGAGGAGCTTCATCATCTCATCGGGCTTACCCTGAGCCTTTATAGTGCCGTTTGCAACAATGGCGATCTCGTCAGCAATATTGAGTATTCTTTCCTGATGGGAGATGATAACGATAGAACCGTTCAGGCTGTTTCTTATGCTTTCAAAGGTTTTAATGAGGTTAGTAAAGCTCCAGAGGTCGATGCCTGCTTCCGGCTCGTCAAAGACGGTAAGCACAGAATGTCTTGCAAGTACGGTAGCGATCTCTATTCTTTTTATCTCGCCGCCGGAAAGTGTAGAGTTCACTTCACGGTCGATATATTCCTCAGCACAAAGACCGACCTTGCTCATGTAGTCGCAGATCTTGTTAAGAGGAAGCTTTGTTCCTGCGGCAAGCTCGATGAGCTTTCTTACGGTAATGCCCTTGAAGCGCACCGGCTGCTGAAATGCAAAGCTGATACCGAGTTTTGCCCTTTCGGTAATATCGTATCCTGTTATATCGGTATCGTTGAGGAAAATTTTTCCGCTGTCCTGTTTGTAGATACCGGCGATAATTTTTGCGAGCGTAGTTTTTCCGCCGCCGTTAGGTCCGGTGATAACTATAAGCTTGTTATCGGGGACTGTAAGATCAAGGTTTTTGAGTACGCCGACACCGTCCGGAGTACTCCAAGAGATATTCTCAAGCCTCAGCAATTTTATCATCCTTTACTTATAGAGTGTTTTTGAACAATAAAATATATTATACCACGTTCAGCCTGAATATACAAATACTTTTTTAAAATTTAAGTTTGGACGTGAAATGTACAGCATGAGCGGCACGTCAGTGCCGTGATGCGGATAAATCCTTATAAAGTTTCTGCGTTCAAAAATAGTGTGGCAGGCACTGCGCACACTTTTCTTACTCAGTATGAGGGCAATTTGATAGAAAAGTGCTGTTGTAAAATCCTGAAATGTGTGATAGAATAAAAGAATAAACCGATAATGCTGTCCGGCGTTTTATCGGAAAAGAAAAAAGATAATTATCAAGGAGAGATGTTAAAGTGCTTTCAGACATTGAAATTGCTCAGCAGGCGAACCCCGAACCGATAAAAAATATTGCGTCAAAGCTTGGTATCGACGAGGACTACCTTGAATACTACGGCAAATACAAAGCAAAGCTCTCGGAGGAGCTTATAAAGGAAAAGTCAGCCGGAGCTGACGGAAAGCTCATTCTTGTTACGGCTATCAACCCGACACCGGCAGGCGAGGGCAAGACGACTACCTCTGTCGGACTCGGTGACGCACTTACAAAGATAGGCAAGAAGACAATAATAGCGCTGCGTGAACCGTCACTCGGCCCTGTTTTCGGCGTAAAGGGCGGTGCTGCAGGCGGCGGCTATGCTCAGGTTATCCCGATGGAGGACATAAACCTTCACTTTACGGGCGATATGCACGCTATCACAGCGGCAAACAATCTTCTCTGCGCTATGCTCGACAACCACATCCAGCAGGGAAATTCACTTGGTATCGACGTAAAGAAAATCCTCATCAAGCGCTGTCTTGACATGAACGACCGTGAACTCAGAAATATCGTTGCCGGACTTGGCGGCAGAGTAAACGGCGTACCCCGTGAGGACGGATTTATCATCACCGTTGCAAGTGAAGTTATGGCTATTCTCTGCCTTTCCGCTGACGTGAGCGACCTTAAAGAAAGGCTTGGAAAGATACTTGTTGCCTACACCTTTGACGGCAAGCCGGTCTATGCTTCCGACCTCAAAGCCAACGGCGCAATGGCGGCGCTTCTCAAGGACGCAATAAAGCCAAACCTTGTACAGACTCTCGAAGGCACACCTGCCATCATGCACGGCGGTCCTTTTGCAAATATCGCTCACGGCTGTAACTCGGTAAGAGCAACAAAGCTTGCGCTCAAGCTTGCGGATTACTGTGTAACTGAGGCAGGCTTCGGTTCTGACCTTGGCGCAGAAAAATTCTTTGATATCAAGTGCCGCAAGGCAGGACTCAAACCCTCTGCGGTAGTTCTTGTTGCTACTGTCCGTGCCCTCAAATATAACGGCGGTATTCCCAAAGCCGAGCTTGGCACTGAAAATCTTGCCGCTCTTGAAAAGGGTATAGTAAATCTTGGTACACATATAGAGAATATGCACAAGTATGGTGTGCCGGTTGTTGTTGCTATAAACCGTTTCGGCGCTGATACAGACGCAGAACTTGCATTTGTAGAGAACTACTGCAAGTCACTTGGCGCAGACTTTGCACTTTCAGAAGTATTCGCAAAGGGCGGCGAAGGCGGTAAGGAGCTTGCCGAAAAGGTAGTTGCCGCAACCGAAAAGCCCTCTGACTTCAAACCGCTGTATGACCTTTCGCTCACAATAAAAGAAAAGATCACCGCCGTTTCAACAAAGATCTACGGCGCAGACGGCGTTATCTATACGACAGCCGCAGAAAAGGCTATCGCAGAAATAGAAAAGCTGAATGTGGGCGATCTTCCGATATGTATTGCAAAAACGCAGTATTCACTTTCTGACGACCCGACACTTCTCGGAAAGCCGCAGAACTTCAATATAACTGTCCGTGACGCAAGACTTTCAAACGGCGCAGGATTTGTTGTTGTCTATACAGGCGACATAATGACGATGCCCGGACTGCCGAAAGTTCCTGCCGCAGAAAAGATAGACGTTGATGCGGACGGAAAAATTACGGGACTTTTCTGATTGGAGAGAATCGATCTTGCAGAAATTTTTTACAAATTCAGCAGAACAGACAGAACAGCTTGCCGAGCGTCTTGCAAAAACTCTCGGCGGCTGTGAAGTCATAGCTATGTTCGGAGGTCTCGGTGCGGGAAAGACCGCCTTTACACGAGGACTTGCACGGGGTCTCGGCATTGACGAGGGTGTTTGCAGTCCGACATTTGCCCTTGTACATGAATATGAGGGAAAATTTATGGTCTATCATTTTGATATGTACCGTGTCACGACCTATGATGACCTTTATTCAACGGGCTTTTTTGACTACGAAGGCTGTGGGGTAATGGTGATAGAATGGAGCGAGAACATAGAACCGTTTTTGCCCGAAAACAGAATAAACATCACTATCAGAACGCTGTCCGAAAATGAACGTGAAATAACCATCGAAGGAGCGGAGGAAATATGAAAATTTTTGCGATAGATACAACAGCGTCGCCTGCGTCCGCCGCCATTCTTTCGGACGGCAGACTTTTGGGCGAATACTACCTCAACATAAAGACTACCCACAGTCAGACGCTTATGCCCATGACGGAATCGCTTTTCAAAAACACAAATATCAGCATAGATGATATTGATGTCTTTGCGGTAAATGCAGGGCCGGGTTCCTTTACAGGTGTGAGGATAGGTGTTGCGTCTATAAAGGGAATGACCTTTACATCAGATAAGCCCTGTGCGTCCGTTTCGACTCTTGAAGCAATGGCGTTTGGAATTCCTTATTTCAGCGGTATTGTCTGCGCAGTTATGGACGCAAGATGTGCGCAGGTATACAATGCGCTGTTCCGCCTTGAAAACGGTGAAGTCCGCCGTCTTTGCGAAGACCGTGCCATCAGTATTCAGGAGCTTTCAGACGAACTGAATAATTATAAAGATGAAACTGTTTATCTTGCAGGAGACGGCGCTGAACTGTGTTTCAGAGCGTTTTCGGAGAATCTTCCTAATGTGCGTCTTGTTCCCGAAAACATACGTTTCCAACACGCTTACGGTACTGCAAAAGCCGCCGAAAGGCTCATTTCCGAAGGAAAGCTGTGTACATCTGACGAGCTTATGCCGATATACCTCAGAGTTCCGCAGGCGGAACGTGAGCTGAAAGCAAGACAGCAGAAATAATAACAATTGAGAGAGGAAAAATAACATGAAAGTAACATTAGCCTGTGACCACGGCGCATTTGAACTGAAAGAATCCATCAAAAAGCACCTCGAAGAAAAGGGCATCGAATACAAGGACTTCGGCTGCTATTCAAAGGAGTCCGTAGACTACCCGAAATATGCCTATGCAGCGGCAAAGCCTGTGGCAGACGGCGAATATGACTACGGAATAATCCTCTGCACGACCGGTCTTGGAATGTCTATGGCAGCCAACAAAGTAAATGGCATCCGTGCGGCGGTCTGCACCAACGAAATGCTAGCAGAAATGACCAGACGTCACAACAATGCGAACGTCATCTGCATGGGACAGGCAGTCGTATCTCAGGAGCTTGCCAACAAGCTTGTAGATATTTTTCTTTCTACCGAATTTGACGGCGGCCGTCACCAGCGCCGTGTTGACCTCTTCACAGAAATTGAAAAAGGCAACGCTATATAAATGAGTGTGGAGTGTGGAGTGTGGAATTTTGGTTGTGATTCGCACTTATTATAGTAAGTTCATACAGACCGAAAGCCTTCCGTTCAGGGGGGCTTTTTATATATCCAAAATAATAATATCAAACCTGCGGAGAGCGAAGTTGAATTGAAAATTGAAAGTTGAAAATTGAAAATTAATGTACAACTTTGCGGTCACGCACAGACCAGCGTCCAAACATTTAATGTACTTATTAAGTTGGATTGCTATAATTATGTAGGTGCGGAGCAGTTTATAAAGAAGGATAAACTGTCCGCACAAATGACTTTATAAAACTGTGGACGTGAGAAATATAGCCAAAGTGAACCTTTATGGTTCACGACGCGGACGCACCGGAAAAACTATCTGCGTTCTGAAATAGGGACCGGCAGCTTGCCGCCGGAGTCGTCTGATGCTGTCACGCACCGGCACAAAAAGCTATATAAAACTTTGGACGTGAGAAATATAGCCAAAGTGNNCGCCGTTGCCGCCGCAGCAGCAAAGGATAACGATGAGAAGAATTACCCAAGAACAGCTGTTGTTGCCAAAAAGACCATTGTTACACATAACACATTTCCTCCTTAATATGGGCTCTCCGTGAATATCGGAGAACCTCTTGATCACATTCCATAATACGCATACCGGAGAAAAGTGTGCATGGTGTTACAGCTCGTCCTTGATTTTTTTCAGGACTGTCTTTTCAAGACGTGATACCTGAGCTTGACTGATACCGATCTCTTCGGCAACCTCCGTTTGTGTCCTGCCTTTGAAGTATCTGAGGGCAAGTATCCTCTTTTCACGCTCGCCGAGAGAATGTATCGCCTCTTTCAGTGCGATCTCGTCTATCCAGTTTTCGTCGCCGCCGCTGTCGCCGATCTGATCCATAACATATATTGTGTCGGTGCCGTCGGAATAGACCGGCTCATAGAGTGAAACGGGTTCAACAATTGCTTCAAGTGCAATAACGATGCTTTCTTTTGGAATGTCAAGCTCCTTTGCGATCTCTTCAACAGTCGGTTCACGGTCGTATTTCAGAATAAAGCTTTCCTTTGCCTGCATAGCCCTGTAAGCAGTGTCTCTGAGTGAACGGCTGACTCTTACTGCATTGTAGTCTCTGAGATACCGTCTCAGTTCGCCGATTATCATAGGGACGCCGTATGTCGAAAAACGCACATCTTTTTCACAATTAAAATTATCTATTGCCTTTATCAGCCCTATGCACCCGACCTGAAAAAGATCATCCGGATTTTCGCCCCGCCCGGCAAAGCGCTGTATCACACTCAGTACAAGACGAAGGTTTCCTTTTATCATTTCATCTCTTGCGTTTTTTCTTTCGGACGGACTGCCTTCACGCATTGTTTTCAGCAGCGCCTGTTTTTTTCTTTCGGACAGTACAGGAAGCTCTGCAGTTTTTACTCCGCAGATCTCCACCTTATTATACAGCATGACCGACCCTCCAATGACAAGATCATGCTTTTATTATTGTCAGTGCCTGTTAAAAAAATTCGCAGAGAAAAAATAAGCACACAAAAAGCCGGTATGAAAACATACCGGCTCCTGTTGGTCAAATGTTATAATTATGCTTCTGTGGGAGCGCCTACAGGACAAACACCTGCGCAAGCACCGCAGTCAAGACAAGCATCAGCGTTGATCTCATACTGGTTTTCGCCTTCAGAGATAGCGCTTGCAGGACATTCTGCTTCACAAGCACCGCATTTAATACAAGCATCTGTGATCTTATATGCCATGGTAACAGCCTCCTTTATTTAAGTTGCATACATTATATCATACGACGACAAAATAATCAATATTTTTCATGAAACAATTTTTGTCAGAACGCAAAGAAAAATCAAGAGTATAAAATATACTGTTTACTTATGCGCTTTTATGTGCTAAAATGGTATAGCAGTAAAATATCCGTGTGTTGGGGGTATAAAAATGAACGAAAAGCTGAAAAGCAAAAATACAGACGATCTTTTTCAGGCAATACTGACACTAAAAACAGTTGAGGAATGTTACGCATTTTTTGACGACCTCTGTACAGTGCCGGAGATCAAGGCGATGAGCCAGCGGTTTTCTGTTGCAAGGATGCTCGAAAAAGGGGAGATATACAACGAGATAGTCGAAGAAACAGGCGCAAGCACTGCGACCATAAGCCGTGTGAACCGTGCGCTCCACTATGGGAGCGATGGATATTCGATGACGATATCAAGGCTCAGGGAAACAGAAAAAAACAAAGGAGAGCCGAAATGAGTTCATACACATATTTTGCGGAATTTTATGACACTCTGACACGCAATGTCGGCTACGAAAAAAGGGCGGATTACCTGATGGAGCTTTTCAGCCGTCATGGACATGAGCCGGGGCTGACGCTTGACCTTGCCTGCGGGACAGGCAGTCTTACGCTTGAACTCCACAAGAGAGGGATAGATATTTTCGGGGCGGATGCTTCCTCAGATATGCTTTCGATCGCTCAGCAGAAGTTTGACGAGGAAGAGAGGAGTACGCTCTTTCTCCGCCAGAAAATGCAAAGGCTTGAGCTTTACGGTACGATAAACACCTGCATCTGCACACTTGACAGCATCAATCATCTCACGTCAGCAGAGGATGTTGTGAATACATTCAGGAGAGTTTCAAAATATCTTGAGGATGACGGGCTTTTTGTCTTTGACTGCAACACGGTCTATAAGCATCAGCATATTCTTGGGGATAACTGCTATATCTACGACACAAAAAAAGTTTTTTGTGCGTGGCAGAATAATTATGAGCCAAAGGACAACAGGGTCATAATTACCCTTGACTTTTTTGAGTCTGACGGCAAGGGCTACAGGCGGTATTCCGAACAGTTTTCGGAGCTTGCCTATACGAGGGAAGAGACGGCTTCAATGCTCGGAAGGGCAGGGCTTGTTATAGAGGCGGTCTATGACGATATGAGCTTTGAAGAGCCGAAGCCGGATTCACAAAGAGAAATTTATGTAGTAAGGAAGATGAAAAAATGAGTGAGGATAGGATCATACGCTGTATAACATCTGACGGTGCAGTAATGGCTTTTCNNGCTTGTGCCGCAGACACATCAAATCTTGTTTTTAAGGGAGCAAAGCTTCATCTGACGTCACCTGCGGCAACTGCGGCGCTCGGAAGACTGCTCACGGCAGCTTCTATCATGGGCGCACAGCTAAAGCAGAAGGACGCAAGCATAACTCTGCGCATCAAGGGCGATAACAGTGAAACAGGAGCAGTGATAGCCGTTTCTGACAGCGAGGGAAATGTAAAGGGCTATGTACAGAATCCTGACTGTCCGACAGAATACTATCAGAACGGCAAGATAAATGTCGGAAAGGCTGTCGGCAGGACTGGTATACTCAACGTGATGAAGGACTTTGGTTCCGGCGAACCATATCTCGGACAGGTGGAGCTTATTTCCGGCGAGATCGCAGAGGACATAGCAAACTACTACGCATCAAGCGAACAGATACCGACAGTCTGCGCTTTGGGAGTGCTTCTCGACAAGGAGGATCACGAGGTGCTTCTTGCCGGAGGACTTCTCATCCAGCTTTTGCCGGGAGCAACTGAGGCTGATATCGACAAGATCGAAAAAAATGCCTCAGAGCTTGAACCCATGACCACTATGCTCGCAAAGGGAATGAGCATGGAGGAAATATGCAAAACTGCCCTCAAGGGTTTTGAGGTCGAAGTCCTTGACGAAACACCGATAAAATATGCCTGCTCATGCAGCAGGGAAAAGGTCATCAACGCATTCATAACCCTGAGCGATGAAGAGATACGTTCACTTGCGGACGAAAAGGGATATGCCGAAGCCGTATGCCATTTCTGCAAGAAAAAGCACCGCTTCTCAAAACTCCAGCTTGAACAGCTCATCGAACAGAAACACAGGAATAGTTAAAAACAGTGTCGGAAATTAAGATTTCCGGTATCAGAAGTATCAGGCAGAAAAACAGTAATGATACAAAGCTGATACCGGAAATTCTCTTTATTCATGCGGGTTTTAAGGCTTTGTATCAGTAGTATCAGTTATTTTTCAAAAAAAATCTGTAAGGATATAATAACTGCTTTATGAAGTTCAGATGGCGTATTTACTCAATAAAATTTATATAAAAGCACTGATACTTCTGATACTTCTGATACAAGCTGTGTTATGCAGAACGCCGTAATGTCTTTATGCGGCTTATGAGCCTTTCTGTTGAATATACTGCACCTCCGTCGCCGCATTTTTTGGGAACTATTTTAAGCAGATCATTTGCCTCGCATAAAGTATAGAGTGCCGACAAAAAATAAAACGTGTCGGTCTTGTCGGGTTTGAGACGCTTGTATTTGTATGGGATATCCACAAAATAGTCGTATATCACCGGATTTTTCATAGAAACGAGTGGTGCTGACGGTGAAAAAACTATACATCCGGAAGAAAGCCGCATCGGGGCATCAACTGCCGAAGATGTGATGACGATATCGCTGTCATATAGCTTTTCCGGGTCGTTCGCAACAATGAGAGGGCTGCCGTAAATGTCCGCAAGGCGTTCGGATTCCTTTTCATAAAATTTCGGCACATTGGTCAGAACGGTCAGACATGAAGTGTATTTTAGAAGTCTTTCGGCTATTGATGGGTGGTCTCCCATCGGGTCGTAATATGAGATATTTATCTCGTGAGGAGAAACAGCGGTCTGTTCGAGAAGCTCAAAAACAAAATTTTTCATCATTTCGAGTGAAAAAGAGTCATCCTCAAACCTTCTGAACGAAGTACCGGAGAGGTCGGTGTCCTCGTCACAGAGTATAGTTTTGCAGCAGCCTATCGTCATCGGATAGATCTTTCCGGTATTTACCCGTCCACGGAACCGTCTGTATTTTATGTGCATAACGGATATCCTGCTTTGTTTTTTAACTCTGGCTTCGATCTCAAATGGTCTCAGGAGTGATTTTAGCTTTCCGGCCATTGTTTTGGGTCTTTTGTCCTCAATATCAAGCACTGCTATCACACACTCACCACTTTCTGCGGCATTTGTCCGGTTTTCTTTGTTATATTATATGCACCTCTTCATCATAAAAGAACGGTCAGCCCCTGAGATAAAAGGGCTGACCGTTGATATTATCTGCTGATTTCCGTTTCAGAGGCATCAGGTGAGTTGTCGGTGATGTCCGAAACATAGTCCCTGACATTTTCTGCTGCCTTTGATACGGCATCGCCGGTATCTTCTGCAATGCCTGAGACGGTATCGCCGATACGCTCGACCGGATTTTCGGTATTTCTTTCATAGCGGGTCACGAGATCGTCGTCATCACCGATGATACCGTTGCCGTCGGTGACAAAGCCGTTTTTGGCAGGTACACGTGCAGCTCTTTCTCCGGAATTTGCGCCTGTGATACCGGAAATCTCAGGAACGGTATCGTTTTCCATTCCGGCATCGCTTTCTGATTTACAACCAGTCAATCCCATGCACAATGTCATTGCCGCAAAAAGAGCAAAGATCGTTTTTTTCATGTTTCATTCTCCTCATTGTAAAATTTGCAGTTATATAACCGCATCCTCTTACACCACTATTTTCTGCAAAAGGAAACAAATCATTACTGCCAATTTACGGTATAAGGAGCGTGACGCATCAGAATACCTCCGGTGTGTATTTGCGATCAAGGGTACACAGGCACTGTGCTTAGAGGAAGTGGGCTCTGAGTTCATCGCCGGACTGTGTGCAGAGATAAGCCGGCGGAACGTCAAATACTGTCTTGCAGCCGGTCTGACCCTCATCAGCCATTCTCTTTGCAGCTCTTGCATAAGCGATGAGAACGCTTGTTGTGAATTCAGGGTTTGAATCAAGCTTAATGCGGTATTCGATAATGTGCTTGTTTTCCTTGTTTACGCCTGTTCTGCCTGATCTGAAAACAAAACCGCCGTGAGCCATGCCGCTGTGGTTAGCCTTGAATTCGTCCTCGTCAATGAAGTGGACGATGGTATTGTAGTCTGCGAAGTAGTTCGGCATCTCCTTGATCTGCTTTTCGACCTCTGCTGCGTCAGCACCTTCTTCAAGAACTACAAAACATTCTCTGAGGTGCTTGTCTCTTGTTGAAAGCTCAGGATCTTCGCCGTTTCTTACGGCTTCAAGAGCGGACTCAACAGGAATGGTATACTGCTTTGCGTTTTTAACGCCCTTTATTCTTCTTACAGCGTCAGAGTGACCCTGACTTACGCCCTTGCCCCAGAACGTGTAATCCTTGCCGTCAGGAAGGATAGCGTTTGCATAGACTCTGTTGAGCGAGAACAGACCGGGGTCCCAGCCGACAGATATCATTGCGATATGACCGCCCTGTTTTGCGGCTTCGTCAACATTTTTGAAATGCTCAGGTATCCTTGCGTGTGTATCAAAGCTGTCGATGACATTGAACATTTTTGCATATTCGGGGGTCTGGACAGGCAGGTCTGTTGCACTGCCTCCGCAGAGGATAAGCACGTCTATATTATCCTTCCAGTTTGCTATCTCTTTTATGTTTACGACAGGCACGTCTTTTGTGAGGACGGAAACACTTTCCGGATCACGCCTTGTAAAAACTGCGGCAAGTTCCANNCTCTGCTGCTGCAACGGCGATCTCGGTTCCTCTTCCGAGGTTGCCGTAGCCTACGATTCCGATTCTTGTTTTCATAACGACAAAACTCCTTAAATCAATTTCGGGAAATCCGTCCGTGACACCCGATATACCCGCATTGCGATTTTGCAGCATGATGATACAAAACTTGCAGGGAAAGTGAATGACGGGTTCGGGGAATTATTCTTTCAGCAATTTCCTGAATAATAGTATAAGTACAAATTTCATTTATGTCAATATATTTTTTATTATTTCTTTTCTGTTGTATTTTTGTTTTTGTTGGTGTACAATAGTCTAAAGGTTCTTTTCCAAAAAGAGAGGAACAGGAACTACATAAAAAGGAGAGATAAAATGACTATTGCAGTTTGTATCGACGACAAAAACGGCATGATGTTCAACAAGCGCAGACAGAGCAGGGACAGTGAGCTTATCCGTGACTTCGTTGAGCTTTGCGGAGACGGAAAAATACTCATATCCTCGTTTTCGGAGAAGCTTTTTGCTGACTTTCAGGACAGAGTGACCGTTGACGACAGCTTTCTTGACGGTGCGGAAGAGGATGATATCTGTTTTGTTGAAAATG
The DNA here is from genome assembly GCA_002308635.1 of Ruminococcaceae bacterium UBA1244. Lineage (GTDB taxonomy): Bacteria > Bacillota > Clostridia > Oscillospirales > Acutalibacteraceae > UBA1213. The sequence continues at coordinate 19,682 of DBWG01000030.1, forward strand.
CGGATGTAACTCCCTTTGCCGAAAGGATAAACAAAATTATTCTTTATCGCTGGAACAGGCATTATCCGTCAGATTTCAAATTTACTTTTGACCTGTCCGGATATACCCTGACCGAAAGCAAGGATTTTGAAGGCAGTTCGCACGAGAACATCACAAGGGAGGTCTATGTTAAATGATAAAAAACAAAAAGCTTCTTTCGCTTATCATTGCGCTGTGCATGATATTTATTCTTCCTGCCTGTGAGCTTGACATTGAGGGCGAAAAGAAAACCGACAAAAAAACGTCATCCGTCACAACGGTGACTTCATCAGTCCCGAAGGTCACATCCGAAGGCCCATCAGTCGATTCTGACGGAAACATTGTCTATACGATAAACAGCGTTCCGGAATTTACATCCGAGCCTTTTGTTGCAATAAACAACAATGTGCCGTATTTTACAGATGCTGACTATATGACCAAGGCATACGAAAGCTACGGCGATCTTGATTCGCTCGGACGCTGTACTGTCACGCTTGCCTGTGTCTGCAAGGAGACGATGCCAACGGAAAAGAGAGGGAATATCAGTCAGGTAAAGCCCACAGGCTGGCAGACGGCAAAGTATGATTTTGTTGACGGACAGTATCTCTACAACCGCTGTCACCTTATCGGCTATCAGCTCACCGCCGAAAACGCCAACAAGCAGAACCTCATCACCGGCACACGCTATCTGAATGTAGACGGTATGCTCCCGTTTGAGAACATGGTAGCCGACTACGTAAAGGAAACAAACAACCATGTAATGTACAGAGTCACCCCGATATTTGACGGCGACAACCTTGTTGCAAGGGGTGTTCTGATGGAGGGTTATTCTGTTGAGGACAACGGCGAAGGCGTATGCTTTAATGTTTATGCCTATAACAACCAGCCGGGAGTCGTTATCGACTATGCTACCGGTAAGAGCCGTCTTGCCGGCAGTACAGAGACATCATCGGAGGTCAGGGAATATGTGGTCAACACAAACAACAAGAAGATACATCTTCCCGACTGCGATTCCGTTTCTTCGATGAAGGACAGCAACAAAAAGACCGTAACCGGCACTCTTGAAGAATTCATCGCTCAGGGTTACATTCCCTGCGGAAACTGTCTCAAAGGTGCGTGACCGCACAGGACGTGTTTAAAACGCAGAAAGTTTTTCCGCTGCGTCCGCACCTGCACATTAAAAAACCTCTCCTGAAGGAAAGGCTTTCGGTGAATACGGTCATAATTTTCCATTTTTTACTTCTTCCGTTAGTGAGAGGCAGAGAGATTTTTTGATATCAGCGTCAACGGATTCGTCATTTAGGAGTTCGTTGACGTTTTTTATTATTGCTTCGGCACGTTCAGCGGCAGTAAGAGGTTTTTGGATCTCAGGGATGATGCTGCTTTCTGACATCAGGTAACTTGGTTCAACTCCGAAAACATCCGCAAGATTTTGGACGGTTTCTTTTGTGCGGGGATATTTTTGTCCTTTTTCATAGTAAATATATGTGCGCCGGCTTATTCCGGCAGCCTTGGCTGTATCTTTCTGACTGAGCCCTTTTTCGGTGCGAAGCTTTTTGCATTTTTCTGAGAATTTCATGGTTGCCTCCGGTCAACGGTCTTTCCGGCATGATTGCATATCGGCAAAGAATGTGATATACTGATAATCATAAAAACCGGAAGGATGTGTATTATTATGGTAATAAGAGTGGGACACGGCTATGACGTTCACAAGCTTGTTGAAAACAGAAAGCTGATATTAGGCGGGGTAGATATCCCTTACGAAAAGGGACTTCTTGGTCATTCGGATGCAGACGTACTCGTACACGCAATAATGGATTCGCTTCTTGGTGCTGCGGCACTGGGTGACATAGGCGGGCATTTTCCGGACACTGACCCAGAATACAGCGGTGCTGACAGTATTGAGCTTTTAAAGAAGGTCTGTGCCCTGATAGCCGAAAAGGGCTATACTGTTTCAAACATTGATGCGACCGTCATCGCACAAAAGCCGAAGCTTAAACCATACATCGAAGCTATGCGTGAAAACATTGCTCAGGCAATGAAAACAGCCCCCGATCAGGTCAGCATAAAAGCCACCACCGAAGAGAAGTTAGGCTTTACCGGCCGTCAGGAGGGCATATCCGCTCACTGTGTTTGCCTTATAATTAAGTGTGGAGTGTGAAGTGTGGAGTGTGGAGTGCCTCCGGTGTTGGCTTTGCGCTCAGGTCTATCTTATTCCCAAAATCTGCTTTGAAAGGATATATTCTTTTTTTCGTCACACAGAAATTTATATAGTCTAACGATCCTGACAGCAAATCTTTTGCTTTTATACTTGGCGGTTTTACTATATTCCATGACAATTTACTCAAAGTTGATATAATACAGTTGTTGGTCTGTCACAAACTCCACACTCAAAAACCTCCGCATTTATTTGTGCCTTACGGGGATGTTTTTGGAGTCAAGATAACTTTTCAGCTCTCCGATGGAAATTTCTCCGAAGTGGAACAGCGATGCCGCAAGTACTGCGTCTGCTTTTCCGACGGTGAACGCATCATAAAAGTGTTCAAGTGCTCCCGCCCCGCCTGACGCTATTACCGGGATGCCTACATTTTCGGAAACGGCTCTTGTCAGTTCAAGGTCATAGCCGTTCTTTTCGCCGTCACAGTCCATGCTGGTAAGGAGTATCTCTCCTGCGCCTCGCTTTTCGGCTTCAATAGCCCATTTGAGAACGTCCTTTCCGGTGTTTATCCTGCCGCCGTTTATAAAAACGTCCCATCCGCTGTTGTCGCTGCGGCGCTTTGCGTCAATTGCAGTAACAACGCACTGACTTCCGAATTTGTAGGACGCTTCATTGATGATCTCAGGTCTGTGTACTGCGGCGGAATTTACGGATACCTTGTCTGCGCCGGCTCTGAGTATGGCAGTGAAGTCCTCGACAGTTCTTATGCCTCCGCCTACTGTGAACGGAATAAACACACAGTCGGCAACAGCCCTTACAACGTCAACGATGATATTCCTTGCATCGCTCGAAGCCGTTATGTCAAGCAGCACAAGCTCGTCTGCGCCTTCTCTGTTGTATATTTTTGCACATTCGACAGGGTCGCCTGCGTCACGAAGATTTACAAAATTAGTTCCTTTTACTACTCTGCCGTTTTTTATGTCAAGGCAGGGTATTATTCTTTTTGCGTACATTTCAATTACCTCCCGCTATGGCAGCAAAATTCCTCAGCATCTGCAGTCCGACATCACCGCTCTTTTCCGGATGGAACTGCGCCGCATAGATATTCCCGCAGGAAACAGCAGCGTCAATGTCAGTGCCGTAATGCGTCCTTGCCGAGACAATACTCTCATCGTCAGCCTTCAGGAAATAGGAGTGAACAAAATAAACATAAGCGTCATCCTCTATACCCTTGAAGATGCCGTCATGTTTTTTTATGTCAAGTGAGTTCCAGCCCATGTGCGGGATCTTGAGCGTACCGTTGTTGTTGGGTATTTTTGTGATCTTGCCTTTCAGAAGTCCCAGACCCTTTGCGCCGGGGCTTTCTTCGCTCTCATCAAAGAGGAGCTGCAGACCGAGACAGATGCCCAGCAGCGGCTTTCCGCTTTCGACAAATGCAAGAACAGCCTCAGTTGCTCCGGAATTATTCATGCAGTCCATAGCGTCCGCAAAGGAGCCTACTCCGGGGAGTATCGCACCGTCAGCTTTGAGAAGCTCGTCCTTTTTGTTTGTGATTACCGTTTCACAGCCGATAAATTTCAGCGCCTTTACAACGCTTTGAAGGTTGCCTGCGCCGTAGTCGATAACAGCTATCATATTTCTCAACTCATTTCATTTTTTGATACATGAATTATACCATGAACTGACATAATAATCAAGACGCAAAGAAATGAGCATTATGATTTCCAGAAAAAACCGTGTGATAATACGGAAATAAAAGCAAATACTAACAATGGGAGATGAGGGCAATGAAAAAATATATATGGCTGTTTATGGCGACGCTTCTGATACTGTCGGTGATATCCATGTCGGGATATGTGATGATGGGAGAGGAAGCGGATGCAGAGGTAATAACGCTCGAAGAAAAGAGCATGGACAGCACGATATCCGCAAACGGCAGACTGCAGTACAAAGCCGGAAAAAATATCACTGCCGAAAGCACAGGCATAATGAACACGGTGAATGTAAAGAACGGCGACAGTGTAAAAAAAGGCGATACGCTCTTTACGTACTATAAGATCGACGATGCCTACACAGCAATGGCATCGCAGTATGCGGGAGCGGAGGGGATAGAAGCATTGGTAAAGTCTGCTTCGGGATTTGGTGATATCAATGATATCCTGAGCGAGGTCAAGAAGTATTGTCGGATAGAATCCGTTTGTTCGCAATATGCCGGAAGAGTCAGCGGACTGAGATACAAAACAGACGATATCTTTGAAAAGAACGCAGCCGTTATGAAAATATCCGACAAGCTGACTTTAGAGATACCTGTAAATATAAACGAGAGTTCCATTGAAAAAATAAAGACCGGACAGAGTGCGGATGTAGTTTTCAGTGCTGTCCCCGAGAAGCACTACAAGGCAAAGGTCACAAAAATAGCAGACGAAGCCTCAGTCACAGGCGGGCTCACGGGCAATGAAACTACCGTTGAGGTCACGCTTACTCTTGAAGATGCAGACAAGTCCTTGAAGGTAGGCTACAGCGCCGCCTGTACGATAGTGACATCAACGGACAATTCGGTGCTTGTCCTTCCATACGACTGCATAAGGACGGACGAAGACGGCGACTATGTTTTTCTTGCCAAAAGGGGCAGAGCAAGAAAGGTGTATATCACAACAGGCAGGGAGTATAAGGACGGAGCGGAAATAACAGACGGTCTGAAAGCCGGTGACAAGGTGATAACAGGTTCCGGTTCTCTGAATGACGGGCAAAGAATAACAATAACTGACCGGACGGTGCAGAACGATGCTTGATCTGATAACAAACTCGATAAAAATTCTTTTCAGGAAAAAGACCCGCACTATCCTCACGATACTCGGGATAGTTGTAGGTGTATCATCGGTGATAATAATAAATAATATCAGCAGGTGCGGAAACACGGCGCTGACTGACGAGATAGACCAGCTCGGGATGGGCGGTCTTTCGATAATGCTCAAAAATCAGAGCGCAGTGCTTGCGGAAGATGAGCTTGAAGCCATTTCAAAACTGCCTTGTGTTGAATATGCAATGCCGCTGATGTTTGAGTCAACAGAGGCATATATCCATGAGGAAAAAAATTCTATCTATCTCTGGGGTATCGACAAAAGCGCAAAGGATATGATAAACCTGAAACTTGTTCACGGACGTTTTATCACGGCGGGAGATATTTCCTCTTATGCAAAAATATGTATCATGGATCAGAGCCTTGCAGAAAGCTGTTACGGGACAGATCAGGTGGTAGGGAAGAGGATACGCATAAACAGCGGCGGTGCAGGCGGTGAATACAAGATCGTCGGTGTCGTAAAAACAGGCAGCGGCATACTTGAAAGCATGATGGGAAATTACATTCCGACATTCATGTATATCCCGTACACCACCTTGCAGGGGAATATTGGTTCTGGAAATTTCACACAGATAGCTGTCCGTATCAAGGACGGATTTGACGACGATGAAGCGGGAGAAAACATCATAAAAGCCATTGAACGTGAAAGCGGCGCTCCCGGCGCATACATGGTCACGAACCTTGCAAAGCAGAAGGAGAGCATAAGCCATATCATCGACATTTTTACGCTTGTACTCACTTGTGTGGGAGTGGTCTCACTCTTTGTTGCAGGTCTGAGCATAATGAATGTGATGCTTGTATCCGTGACGGAGAGGACAAGGGAGATCGGTATAAAAAAGGCTCTCGGTGCTTCAAAAAAAATAATCGTGCTTGAATTTCTCTTTGAGGCGGTAGTAATAACTATTGTGGGCGCAGCGGCAGGGATCCTGCTCGGCATAGTCATTTCTATGATAGGTGCGGGAATGTTGGGATTGACGCTTGTTCCGAAAATTGATATAATGTTATCCGTAGTTTTGTTTTCGTTGGTTGTCGGAATTATTTTCGGTATCTATCCGGCGCTCAAGGCGGCAAAGCTAAGACCCGTAGACGCACTCAGGACATTCTGACACGGTGAATAAAAATGATCGAACATTTTGTTGAAACTCCAAACCTTCCGGAAAACAAAGTAATCAGTGTGATCGTGTCGGGGTATAAGCCCCGGCTTGTCACAGAGCTTAAAAAATACGGCATAGATACAATGACCTTCGGGCAGCTTGAAAGCATAAGCGGCTCGGAGGCTCATCATGCCGACATGAGCTTCTGTCACATCGGAGGCAGGAATATTTTCCTGTCAGTCAATGCTTCGTCAGAAATAAAGGACAGACTGAAATCAGCCGGTTTTGTCCTTCACGAAACGGACAGCCCCATAACAGCGGCACGTCCTTCGCTGAATATCTGTATTCTTGGAAATAAAGTCCTTGCAAACACCAGACTTGCAGACAAAAGCCTTCTTGAAGTTCTCCGGCAGACCGGACACACAATAATACATACAAATCAGGGCTACACAAAATGTTCATGCGCCGTTGTTTCGGAAAACGCCGTTATGACCTCAGACGATGGCATCTATAAAATATGTCTTGAAAACAAAATTGACGCACTGAAAATACAAAGCGGCTATATAGAGCTTGACGGCTACAAATACGGATTTATCGGCGGATGCTGCGGCTATATTTCACAAAACGTACTTGCGTTCAGCGGTGATATAACGCTCCATCCCGACTATAAAAACATCCGTTCATTCTTAAAAAACTATGACACAGAGCCGCTTTCACTTTTAGACGAACCGCTCTATGACATCGGCGGGATACTTCCGGTAATGGAGTGCGGAAGTTTTTGAGTGTGGAGTGTGGAGTTGCCCGGCGGCAAGCTGCCGCATTATATTTATTTCTGGATGTGGTAAATGATGAAAGCAGATAAAAGTATTTTCCGGCTGTATGCCGTGACGGACAGATTCGGAATGTCCTATGATGAATTTTTGCAAAAAATAGATGAAGCTCTTCAAGGCGGTATAACCTGCCTTCAGCTCCGTGAAAAGAATATCTCCGATGAGGAATTTCTCAAAGAAGCATTTGAAGTCAAGGCTATGTGCAAAAAGTACAATGTACCGCTGATAATAAACGATAACGTGAAGGTCGCTCTTGAATGTCGTGCTGACGGCGTACATATCGGTCAGGATGACATGAGCATAAAACAGGCAAGAGAAATGCTTGGAGATGGCTTTATGATCGGTGTTTCAGCTCATAATGTCAGTGAAGCCATTGAAGCCGAAAAAAACGGCGCTGACTATCTCGGTACGGGAGCGGCATTCGGCAGCAGTACCAAAAAGGACGCAAATGCGATCTCACATCAGACTATTGCCGATATATGCAAAGCTGTTTCCATACCTGTTGCGGCTATCGGCGGCATAGAAAAAACGAATGTTCTCAAGCTCAAAGGCACGGGAATTGACGGCATTGCTGTTATATCCGCTGTGTTCCGTCAGGAGTCGCCCAAGACAGCCTGTGAAGAGCTTCTGGCGCTGTTGAATGATATCATATAGTGATAATGTAAATGCCTATTTGTTTTTTATGATGAATATTGTGCTGCCCTGGTTCATTCCGAGTATCTTTTTTTCTATTTTCGGGTGCTTGTATTTTCTGACAAGCTCCATCAGAGCCGTACCCTGATGAAAGCCGTGAACTACCTCGACCTCACGCACATCCGGCGAAAGGTTTTTCATCGAGGAGTCGAGAAGTTTTTTTGCGCTTTCTCTTGTCTGACCGTGAAGGTCTATTTTAAAAAAGTATGACATATTCAACAATTCTCCTTTTGGCTTATTTCATTTTCCATTTTCCGCTTTCAATTTTCAATTTGGAAATAAGTTCTTTACGAAGTTGGAGCTTTGTGGTATAATGTGATTATAGCACAAAATGTCCGGAAGTGATAGTATGAATGAAAAAATCGAACCTCTCGGAAACGGTGTCCGTGTGATAGTATCGCAGAACCATTCCTTCGGGACGGATACAGTCCTGCTTGCGAATTTTTCCGCTCCAAGAAAAAACGACAAGGCGTGTGAGCTTGGAACAGGCTGCGGTGCGATACC
>DBWG01000030.1:28018-31850 GCA_002308635.1 Ruminococcaceae bacterium UBA1244
GTGAATCCTGCGGAATCTCACAAGATCGCACGGCATGAATATGCCTGTACTGTGGACGATATAATCAGGACGGCAGCAAAGCTGCTGAACTTTTCCGGACGTTTCTGTTTGTGTCAGAGACCCGAAAGGCTGAGCGATATAATTTCTTCCATGCGCCGGCATAATATCGAACCCAAGCGCCTGCGGTTTGTCCAGCAGAGAGTAAACAAGCCGCCGAAGCTTTTTCTCATCGAGGGTAGGAGAGGCGGCAGACCCAACGGTCTGATAGTTGAGCCGGTACTCTTTATAGAGGATGAAAGAGGCGGTCTTTCACAGGAAATGATAAATATTTACGGCGCATACAAGGAGGAATATCTTTAATATGGCGGGAAAACTATTTGTTGTCGGGACACCGATCGGAAACCTTTCGGATTTTTCGCCCCGTGCGATAGAAACGCTTTCACAGGCGGATTTTATCGCCGCTGAGGATACGAGAGTGACGATAAAGCTTCTCAACAGGTTCAACATAAATACCCCAATGATAAGCTATCACAAATACAACGCTCACGAGCGGGGCGAAGAAATATGCAGCCGTATCGAAAACGGCGAGAACTGCGCTATTGTTACGGATGCGGGAATGCCGTGCATCTCAGACCCCGGCGAGCTTCTTGTAAAGCAGTGCAGCGACAGGGGAATACAGGTATGTGCTGTTCCGGGGCCAACTGCTCTTGCTTCTGCAATTGCAATTTCCGGACTGCCGACAGGCAGATTTGCGTTTGAGGGTTTTCTCAGTGTCAACAAGCCCAGCCGAAGGGAACACCTTCTTTCGCTCAAAAATGAACAGCGTACAATGATCTTCTATGAAGCCCCTCACAAGCTTTCCGCAGCGCTCAGGGATATGTACCAGTATCTTGGCGACAGGCGGATATCCATTGTCAGGGAACTGACAAAAATTCACGAGGAGGTCATCCGCACAACACTTTCAGAAGCTGCCGAGAAATATGCTGACGACAGCATAAAGGGCGAGATAGTTCTTGTTATTGAGGGTGCGCCCCAGCCGGAAAAGACCGAAACAACATTTGAGGATGCAGTTTCTACCGCAAAAGAGCTTATCGAAACAGGGATGTCAGTCTCTGATGCCGCAAAGGAAACAGCAAAACTTACCGGCTACAAAAAAGGCGACATCTACAAGAGACTGATCGGCAGTTAATAATGCAGGTGTGTGACAGTTTAGATGGAGGTAAAAGAGATGGAAGTAATACTTGCGTCGGCTTCGCCGAGAAGAAAAAAATTATTGTCATTGATATATAAGGATTTTCGTGTAAAAGTGTCGGATATTCGGGAACTCGTGCCCCGTGACCTGACCGTAGAAAAATGCCCTGAATATCTTGCAAGACTGAAAGCCGAAAATGTCTGTCAGGGCTATGATAAGGCACTTGTTATCGGCTGTGATACATCTGTCATTATTGACGGGAAGATTCTCAACAAGCCCCGCAATACGAGCGATGCCCGTACTATGATGCAGCTTCTCTCAGGCAGAAAGCATCAGGTAATAACCGGCTGCTGCCTATGCCACATGGGAAAGACCATGAGCTTTTCAGAAGTGACAGAGGTCGAGTTCTATCCTCTCACGGAGGACGAGATCGAAAAATACATAGTTTCAAAAGAACCCTACGACAAAGCCGGCGGCTACGGCATACAAAACAAGGCTGCTCTCTTTATAAAGGGCATAACCGGCGACTACTATAACGTTGTCGGACTTCCCGTTGCAAGACTCAAAAGGGAAATAGATGCCTTCATGTCTCAGGACTTTACTCCCGAACCGAAAGAACAGAAGAAAAGAATAAATAATAAATAATAGTGAATAAAGAGTAATTTCTGATCCTACTATACCGCACATTCAGAGCATATATTCTATTGAAAATGCTTTGGAGGTGCGGTATGAATTTTTTAAGAACAATATCATCGGTGATAGCATTGTCGGTGTTTATATCGTCAGTGCCGCTGATGGAAACAAGTGCGCTTGAAGAAAAGGAGATAACAGCTCCGTCTGCGGTACTGATGGATGCCAAAACAGGCAAGGTGCTTTATGAGAAAAATCCGCATGAAATAAGACCCTGTGCATCGATCACAAAGGTAATGACACTGACGCTCGTGATGGAGGCACTTGACAGCGGAAAAATAAAGTGGGACGAAAACGTAACAGCTTCTTCACACGCCGCTTCAATGGGCGGTTCGGATATCTGGCTCGAACAGGGTGAAACCATGACCGTTGACGATATGGTGAAGGCGACTATAGTTGCAAGCGCAAACGATGCCGCCGTTGCTCTTGCGGAGCATATCTGCGGAACAGAGGAAGAGTTTGTTTCAGAGATGAACAAAAAGGCAAAGAAGCTTGGAATGAAGGATACCGTATTCAAAAACTGCAACGGGCTTGACGAGGACGGCCATGTCACAAGCGCTTATGATGTGGCACTCATGTCAAGGGAACTGCTGAAACACAAAAAGATACTTGAATACAGCTGTATCTGGATGGATGAGCTTCGCGGCGGCAAAACGCAGATCGTAAATACCAACAAGCTCCTCAAAACCTATAAGGGTATCACAGGACTGAAAACGGGCACGACCTCAAAGGCAGGGAGCTGTATAAGCGCAACAGCCGAACGGGACGGGCTTAGTCTTATTGCCGTGGTGCTGGGAAGTGAAAGCGGAAATATGCGCTTCAAGGACGCTTCAAAGCTTCTTGACTATGGTTTTGCAAACTATTCCATGTATCTTCCGTCCGTTCCGGAAGAGGCAGTGACGGAAATACCCGTAAACAACGGTATGCACTCAAAGGTCAGGACAACAGCGGATATAAAAGCCCCGGTCCTTATCGAAAAAGGCGGGGCAGAGAAAATTGAATCTCAGGTCGTTCTTCCGGAAGAAACAGAAGCCCCTGTCGAAAAGGGTGAGACTTTGGGAAAAATAATATACAAAAAAAGCGGCAAGCAGATAGCATCCTATCCGATCACCGCTGATGAAAGTGTAAGTGAAATCAATTTTTCAGATGTCTGGCCGTTGTTTTTGAAGTGTCTGGCAGGATGAAAATAAACTACTCTTCATCGTCTTCGTAAAAGTCTTCGTTATCATCCTCGGAATCGTCCTCATTTTCGTAGGAATCTTCGTCCTCGTTTTCGGAATAGTCCTCGTCTTCGTATGAATCTTCGTCCTCGTTTTCGGAATCGTCCTCGTCTTCGTAGGAGTCATCGTCATCGTCTTCGGAATCGTCCTCGTCTTCGTAGGAATCTTCGTTATCGTCTTCGGAATCGTCCTCGTCTTCGTAGGAATCTTCATCCTCGTCCTCGGAATTTTCGCTGTCTTCATAAGACGCATCTCCGGATTCCTCTTCGCTCGAGCTTTCTTCAACAGGACCTTTTTCTATGTATTCCTCGCCGAACAGGTATTCGAGATCATAAAGCTCAAAGGCTTTTTTAAACAGCAGGTTGCAGTCATCGTATTTTGTATAGAGGGTCAGACCGTTCATTACGACAGCTATGAACGTATGACCCTCTATTGTTGCGCTTGCAACAACAGATGAACCGGCTTCGCTTGTATAGCCTGTTTTCATGCCGTCAGCGTATGGGGAATATATGCTTGGTTCATTTTTGAGGATGAGCTTGTTGGAGTTTTCCCAGGAAGGAACGGTGCCCTTTATCGGTGTCCAGTCAACATAAGCTTTTTTGCAGGAGTTTGCGACTATCGGGATAGTCCTTGCATAGTCGGCGATTATCATAAGATCCTGTACTGAGGTATAGTGATCGTCATCGTGTATGCCGTCAGGTGCGGTAAAGTGAGTATGCGTTGCGCCTAT
>DBWG01000030.1:31951-39290 GCA_002308635.1 Ruminococcaceae bacterium UBA1244
AGCATTTCAAATGTGAGCTTTGTACCCTTTGAGATATAAGCCCTGCTTGAATCCCATGCGATCATATCGACTTCGTCACCGACAGTTATTACTGTTTTTGGGTCGGTGATTATCTTGCTTGCCGTAACAGCGGTAAGGAGCTTTGTTGTACTTGCGGGATAGCATTTTTCGCTGTATTTTTTTGAATATATCACCTCGTCCTTTGTTACATCATAAAGTGCGACAAATTCAGAGGTTATTTTTTCATCGAGTTCAAAAACGGTCTGTGTGGAGAATCTGCGGCTGTTGAACTTGTATGAATGTGTTTTTGTATATTTCGGTTCGGGTGTTATGAGTTCGGGCAGCTTTTTTGTGATCTGGTTAACATCCTCTATTGCGGTATCTATTGCGGCTCTTGCCTGAGCGAGATCATGGTTGACCTCAGGCTTTTTTGTTGTGAACTTGTTAAGACAGCCGCTTTTTGAGACTACAACAATTGCGATAACGATTGTCAGCACCACAAGAAGAGAAACAGCGGCAATGAGTTTCCTTCTGAAACGCTTCTGTTTTTTGTACTTGACGAAGTTTTTTCGCATAGCGGCTTCGTATCCGTTTTCGGCATAGGTATAAGACGGAGCCTGTTCAGGAGAACGTCCGGGTCTTCTCTGAGCATCTGAGGGAACAGGTCTTTTCTTACGGACAAATTCTCTGTTATTTGAAGGCAGCGGCCGGCCGGCGGGAACTCCTGATGTGCGGCGGACAGGCTGCTGATGAGACGGCGCAGGACGCTGTGTATTTGATCTTTGAGGTCTGTTTTTTGGCTGCATATTGTTATTTACAGGAGACATTTTATTGATCCTTTCCTTTTCATTTATCTTGTCCTTTATATCTGCTATATATAAATTTACTACATCTGACCACCACTGTCAAGACCCGGCACAAAGCTTGACAGTGGGGTAAAAATGGAATATACTTGAACGTGACAGTACATTTTTGTTATTGATGTCAATTACGTCACATAAATCATCCCTGCGGGACAACCTATTCAAAGGAGACAGTAAAATGCAGTTTGTAAAGAAATATTATCCGCTTTTGGCTGCGCCGGTGATAACGGCTGTTATAATGCTGATGACGTTCAGCCATTACAATATGTATCCCTTCGGAAACGGCAGCGTTGCCTGGTGCGATGCGAACCAGCAGCAGATACCGCTTCTGATGACCTTCAAAGATATTCTCAGCGGCGAGGACAGCCTTTTGTTTACAATGCAGCATGCAGGAGGCATGAGCTTCTGGGGCGTGTTCTGCTTTTTCCTTGCAAACCCGTTTTCGTTTCTTGTTGCGTTCGTGCCGAAAGAGGACGTAATACTTTTTATGAATGTTCTTGTGGTACTGAAGCTTGTGACGGCATCATTCACATCGGCTCTGTATTTCAGAAAGAGCAAAAAACAGCTTGACAGCCTGCTTATCGCCGCACTCAGCGTCATGTATGCACTTTGCGGATATGGTATGCTTTTTAACCAGAACCTCATGTGGCTGGATGTAATGTATATGTTCCCGCTGCTTCTTCTGGGACTTGAAAAGATCACTGCCGAAAAGAAGAGCCTGCTTTATACTCTCTCGCTTGCAGGTATCGTGATAATGAATTACTACATCGGCTATATGGCGGCGGTGTTCATACTGCTTTATCTGATGGTGTTTTTTTTCCTCTCACAAAGCAAAAAGGACTGCCGTGCAGCGATGTTCAAGGCTATGACCGGCACCGTTATCGCAGCGCTGATATCGTCTTTTGTCTGGCTGCCGAGCCTTTTGCAGGTGTCCAGATCAGGAAGAGTGACTTCGATAACCGAAAATATCAGCAAGTCAGGTTTCCTCACACACTACTGGACTGTTCTTCCGCTGCTGTTCTGTACGGCGTTCATCGTGCCGGTGCTTGTTTGTTATATAATGGGCGGCAGACCCCGTACAGCTTCGCAGAACCATAATATAATACTTTTCGGACTGACGCTCATACCGTTTTTTATCGAGCCAATAAACCTCATGTGGCACACTGGAGACTATATGTCATTTCCGGCAAGATATGGCTTTATGACTGTATTTATGGGGCTGGTATGCTGTGCTGACTTCTTCTCGGGCGACAAAGAAAAGACCGCAAAATACGGAAAGAGCAAAAAAACGGGCATGGCAGTACAGATCATCGTTCTTGTCCCCGTGTTGGCGCTCATCGGATGGTACTGTTATTATACCAATAACTATATCGGCAAAAACTTTGATAATATTTCACACTATACATCAACTCTCTGGGGCGATAAGGGCTCATTTGACCTGCTCTCACGCCTGTTTGTATTAACGGTGATATGCTATCTTATCCTGTTTGTCCTCCACCGCAAAAAGCTTATGATAAAGCCTGTTTTTGCGATGTTTGTGATACTGCTTTGTGTGTTTGAGAGTGTAAACAGCATACGCATCTATATGGTAAGTCCGGCGGAAAAAAATCCCGCAAGGACAAAGGAATTTATTTCCATATCCGAGCTGAGTGATAAGCTTGATGACGACGGTTCGTTCCGAGTTGCATCGGATGTCAAGGCGGCGGACTACAACATGACCGGCGCATTGGGATATCTTTCTCTTGGACACTACACATCTCTCACTAACCATGACTTTATGGTCATGCAGAGACTTTTCGGCTACAGCACGGTATGGATGAAATCAGGCTCAAACGGCGGCACAGAGCTTACAGATGCTGTTTATGCAGTAAAATACAGGATAGTGAACAGAAGCACAGATCCTGATGCTGTCGCTTCGAGCGAAGGATTCTCTATTGTTCCTGCGGGAGAGTACTGTCCGTTGGGAATAGTCTGTGACAGCAGTATTATGGACGCAGATGATAATTTGAGCGGAATGACCCGTGCGCAGATACAGCAGTATCTTTTTGAGAACGTATTCAATACTGAGGAGAAGCTCATCACCGAATACAAATATAACGAAGCTTCAAGCAGCGGCATCTCATATTCAGACGGAAAGAACAATATTTCATCCAATGCCAATATTGTCTATGACATGAAGGTCTCCGGAAAACAGACACTTTATTTTGACTGCTACGACAGATTCTCAAATGAGCTTTCGGAGGATTACTTTGAAGCATTCAGCATCAGGGTCAACGGCTCACAGATACAGAGCAAATTCCCATCGAGCGACAACAACGGACTTCTCAGGCTGGGAACATTTGAGGACAGAGAGGTAAAGATCGAGATCACATCCAAAAAGAGAACATCGGTCTACAGCTTTGGCGTGTTCGGACTTGATGTCGGCAAGCTGAATTCAGCAATTGCCCATTCACAGAGCGCCAGACTGACATACAGCGGCGGCAAGCTTTCGGGCAGTGTAAAGACAAAGGGCGGAAATGTTTGTTTGGTGTCGATACCCTACAGTGACGATCTTAATATCAAGGTCAACGGCAGTGAAGTCAGCTTCAAAAGGGTACTTTCAGACCTTGTTGCCTTTGAGCTTCAGGACGGAAACAACGACATTGAGATCACATCAACACCCAAAGGACTTATCCCCGGAATAGTAATCTCTATTTTCGGTGTTATCCTTCTCGTATTGTATACGATTTTTGCAAAGAAGCTGCGCATCCCGAAGAAGCTTGAATCCGCCGCCGAAATAATAGTCGGTATCTGTTCACTTTGCGGTGCAGCAATGATCTATATTTTCCCGCTCGTCCTGATCTACTTCAAATAATCTGTGCGGCAAGCTGCCGCCCCCAACTTTAGAACGCATAAATTTTCATAACGTTCGTCCGCTTCGTGTTCCACAAGGGAACACTCTGGCTTATTCTTTATACGTCTACAACTTTTATAAATAGTTTGGACGTGGAAGAAAACAGCCAAAGCGCTCCGTAAGGAGCGTGATGCGGACGGATCAAAAGAAAGCTTTTGCGTTGTAAAATAGTCCAGTGTGGTCACACACCACGCACAAAGTTGTTTTTTAGTTTTTGGAGGGCTTTTTTTTCGATTCGTGAGACGTATGAACGTGAGATGCCGAGCTTGTCGGCAACTTCACGCTGAGGAAGCGGACGTGTGTTTCCAAGCCCGTAGCGCAGACGGATGATGTTGTATTCACGGGGGGAAAGTATCTCCTTCATGTGCTTTGAAAGAAATTCGGTCTTGAATTTCAGGTCAAGATCGTCAACGATGCTGTCCTCAACGGCGATGATGTCTCCAAGAGTGAGCGGGTTGCCGTCAGGGTCGGAATCTATTTCTTCATTTATTGAGATATCAAGAGAATTTTTTCTGGCACTCCTGAAATACATGAGTATCTCGTTTTCAATGCAGCGTGACGCATAGCTTGAAAGCTTTATGTTTTTTTCGGGGTCGTAAGTATTGATAGCCTTGATTAGTCCGATAGTGCCGATCGAAACGAGATCGTCGGGTTCGGCGCTTGTCCCATAATATTTTTTTACGATATGAGCCACGAGCCGGAGATTGTGTTCAACGAGCTTGTTTCGTGAGCTGATGTCGCCATGTGAGGCTTTTTTGAGAAGTTCATTTTCTTCACGTTTTGAGAGCGGGCGGGGAAAAGCTCCTGCGCCGGTAACGTGAAGTATGAATATCATTGATATCCTGCTTAGTATTTCTGCCAATAACGCAAGCATAAGATCACCTCGCTCATGTTTATTCGCAGGAAGGCAGAAAAATGATACATTCGGCGGAATTTGTCACTTATTAAATAATATTCACAAAAAGGAGCGTCAAAAATGTCGGTACACAATAATCTTTCGGCAGAAGAAGCACTGGAAAAGCTCAGAAAGGGCAACGAGATTTATCTCAGCTCAAAGACCGGAACGGGAGATATCAGTCCCGAGCGAAGGAGCGAGACACTGAAATACGGTCAGCATCCTTATGCAATAATAATAACGTGTTCGGATTCAAGGGTCATACCGGAGAGCATTTTCAGTGCGGGTATAGGCGACCTTTTCGTGATACGTGTTGCCGGAAATGTAATAGACGACCACCAGCTTGGCTCTATCGAATATGCCGCATCACATCTCGGAGTGAAGCTTATCGTAGTTCTGGGTCACGATCACTGCGGAGCCGTTGATGCCGCCATGAACCACGACCCCGACGGTTATATAAAGTTCATTACAGACGAGATCAAGAAGGCAATAGGCGATGAGACCGATGAATACAGAGCCTGCTGTCTGAACATCCGTCACAGTGTTGAAATGATCGAGAACAGCTTTGAGATACATAAGGAAGAAGAACACGGTCTGCGTGTTGTCGGAGCGATATATCAGCTTTCATCCGGACGTGTGCTGAGTGCGGACTGAACGGAAAGCAGGGACGGACAATGATATTAAAGGAAACCGATCTGAAAAACCGCAGGGAGCTTTCAAGGATGAAAAAGTTCTACAACGTGTCATTTCCTCCGGAAGAACGTGCGCCGTTTTCGATGCTTGTACGGCGGGCAAAGAAGCACCGGGCGGAAATGTATGATCTCTGTCACGAGGAGAAGCTTTGCGGGATGGCGTATATCGTGACCCATAAGGATATGGCATATATTTTTTACTTTGCCGTTCTTCCGGAACTGAGAGGACAGGGATACGGTACACTTGCAATGAAGGCGATAATAGAAAAGTACCGTGACAAGAGACTGTTTCTTGCTCTTGAGGACTGGACAGAGGACTGCAAAAACAAGGAACAGCGCATAAAGCGTCACAATTTCTATCTGAACTGCGGGCTTGATGATCTCCCGTACCACATAAAGGAAGCGAGTGTGCTGTATTCGATCATGGGGATAAACGGGAAGATCGAGCCTGAGGAATACAAGGCTCTCATGGACAGCTATATGAGCTTCATTATGAAGAGGCTTGTTGACGTGAGAATAATAAAATGAACAATCGTACACTATATATAGTGATCTATTCACATGAAATGTAAAAAAACAGCCGCAGGGAACTTATATCTCCTGACGGCTGTTTCTATTATGAACGGAGTACATGGTTGCGGTGCCTGATATAGAGGTAGAGAAAAATTGCGGAAGCAAATAACAGGACACCTGTGCAGATATACATATCATAAAAAATACTGCTGAAATAATCAACAAAGAGGTTATATATTGAACGTGTGGAAAGATTGATCTTTTTTATCTTTCCGGAGAGAAGCACAACAGTCGGAAGTATCGCCGAAGAGAGCGCCGCACCGGCTGTTCCGATAAACAGGAATCTGTAGC
The DNA here is from genome assembly GCA_002308635.1 of Ruminococcaceae bacterium UBA1244. Taxonomy (GTDB): domain Bacteria; phylum Bacillota; class Clostridia; order Oscillospirales; family Acutalibacteraceae; genus UBA1213. The sequence continues at coordinate 38,159 of DBWG01000030.1, forward strand.
GGCGGTGCTTATAGGTATTTGTGAACCATATTATTCCCACAATAACAAGAGTCATAAATGCAAGGAAACCGAGTACAACATTCATAGTGACCCTTGTATTTTCGATATAGTTTGCGATATTTGAGAAGAAGGGGATAGATATCTGGTCAACATATATTTCAGCCGCCTCATCTACAAAATAAGAGATATTTTTGCGGGTCTCATCGCTGACCGTAATGCCCTTTTCTTCTATGTATTCATCTATCGAATCATAAAGCTGCTGTTTGAAGCCGGTCGTTTCCACAAGTGTATCAGAGCCGGTGTAGAAGGACGTAACATAGTCCTCAACGGCCTTTTTCACGTTGTAGTTCCTCACAAACCGTGAAGCAAACTCCTTATCGAAGCCGCTCGCATCACAAAGATCTTCCATACGGCTCTGAAGCTCCGAGCTTACCATCGTACTATATCCATCGGATCTCATCACCTTTATAATATGGTCGCTCGAAAAGACCGTCAGATAGATCACAACAAATATCGAGAGAAGGAAAAGATTAGCGGCAAGAAACAGCGAGAGCATATAATACAGTGCGTTTCTTATGCGTGTTCTGCGGTTGTGTCTGTGGTGATGATGGTGATGATGTTCGTGTCCATCTTCATCATTTTCCGTTTCGGCATGGCTGCTTTGGGCAGCGTCACCGGTACTGCTGTGATGATGGCTGTGATGGCTGTGATGATGATGGCTGTGGTGATGATGGTGGCTGTGTTCGTGGTGGTGTTCATGGCTTGCTTCCGGAGATGGTGTTGTTTCCGGATCAGAACCGGAGACAACGTTCTGTTCCTGCACATTTTCGTTTTCAAGTTCTGACATACAGACCCTCCACTAAGCTTTTTTGTCTATCATGGGACCTGAAACGAGCTTTGCATAAACAAAATACCTGTTTGGAGTAAGTCCCAGCTCGTCAAACGGATAGCAGGTATAGAGTACAAGGTTCTCGTGATCGGCTTCAAGATCAAAAGCCGAGCTGTCATCCTTGTTCTTTACCTGTGTATCTGTAATTTCGTATTTGTAGTTTCCGTAGTTCGTCCTGATCTTTATGATCTGACCCTTTTTGGAATATTTCAGCCCGTTGAAGTAGGTGTTGTTATGACCTGC
>DBWG01000083.1 GCA_002308635.1 Ruminococcaceae bacterium UBA1244
ATTTTTCAAAATTGATTTCCGTGTATCCGCCGCCAGGGTTTTTGAAAAAAATAAAAAAATCAGGCGCACCCGCATATTGCAGATGCACCTGTCATCATCATTCTCCTGCGGAAAGCTCAGCCGCACGGCTCTCCATTTTCAGGATGCGTTTTTCACCTTCATCGGCAAGCTCCCTGAACTCCGCTATCGTTGCTTTCATCTGGGGCAGAGCCTTGGACTTGTATTCCGTCACGGAATCGAGTGCCGCAAACGTATCCGCAAAGGCACTTCTGAGAGTATCCACGGAAATATTTGTTTCCATAGCCTGCTTCTGGATGGAAGCTCCCTGCTCCTTCAGCATTTTTGAGGTAGAACCGATAAGCTTGTTCGTTGCCTCGTTGACGGCGTTCACCTTTTCAAGAACTATCTTCTGGTTATAGAGCGCACCGGCGACTGTAACGGCTATCCTGAGCGCAGAAACCGTGACATTTTCGGCACGTTCAACGGCACGTATAAGTTCCTTGTTGTTGCGGCGGACTATTTCCATTGCGATAATGCCCTGCATATTTACCGCCTGCATCTGCTGCATATCCATGACCTTCTGGCGCAGCGGGAACTGTACCTCTTCTTCGATGAATTTTATGCGGTCCTCATCGACATTCTCGACCTTTGCCTTTTCAACGGCGGCTGTGATGGCTTCATCCATCTGCATTCCAAGCTCGATCTGCTGAGCAAGCTTTTTTGTCAGGTCACGAAGCGCAAGCTGTTCGACTTCGAGAGTAGTATTGTCGTGTCTGAGGACTTCCTTGCCTCTGCCGAGAGAAGCGACTGTTGCAGCTATGATATCATCTGCCTTCTCAAATTTCTGGAAATAGTTCCTTACGGGGTTGAAAAGCTTTCCGAGAGCGCCTTTTTTTGTGAAGTCCACGACGGAAGGGTCAAGATCCTTCATCTGGCGTGAAAGCGTTGCAAGACCGCTGACGACCTCGCCGTTTTCTCCGCCCATTTTGCTAAGGTCTCCGAGACGGACATTGAGAAGTTCGTTTTTCTGAGTAGACTTCTGTACAACGTCATTGCCGAAGTTTTCGATCGAAGAAACGATCTCACGTCTTTCCTGAAGAGAGTCGATATCAAAATCAAAAAGCTCATCGGTATTGCTGCCGGCAGCCTTTTCGATCTGCTGTTTTGTTTCGGGAGCGGGAACAAGCTCCTCCTTTACTTCTTCCTTTACTTTTTCAACATCGGGTAATTCCATTGAAAATGCCATAGTCTGCTCCTCCTTCAAAGTGTATTACATCTCGGAATTGAAAAGATTTTTGAGCTGATAGGTAATATCGTCGCTTTCGGCATTGATAGTTGCCGCTTCGTTGATCTCCGAGACTTTTTTCAGTGCTTCTATGTTTGCGTTGTAGCCGATAGTATAAACAGGAACCTCAAAAGCTGTTATGAGGCTCTCGATCTCATTGAGCGAATAGCCGACATTCTGCTCGCCGTCGCTGAGAAGGAAGATCATCGGCTTGATATCTTCGTCAGGATTTTCCTTCATAGCCTTGTGTATCATGTCTATAGCAACGAGAAGAGCGTCGTATGTGGCAGTCTGTCCGTTTGCGCTGAGGCTCTGAACTGCGCCCTTGAAATATGCCTGCTGGTTTAGGTCAAACTTTGCTATCGGAAGATTCTCATGCACTCTGTTGGCATAGGAGATAAGTCCGATATAATTATCCTGCGAGATATACTTGTTCTGCATGGAGTTTATGAGAGATGTCTTGAGAGAGTTGAGCGGCTCGCCGTTCATGCTTCCTGAGATATCCGCAACGAAGACAGCCATGATCTTTTTGCCGCTGTTCTTGTTTTCCTTGTAGAGCTTCTGAGCCTGGATAAGGATATCTCCCTTTATGTCTGAGGGTATCTCGCTGACATATTTTTCGTTGCTGTTAAAGCCGCACTCCGCTGCAGCCCTCTGCTGTTCCTCGCTGAGACAGAACTGAGCGAATTTTTTGAGTACCTCTGTCTTTTCCGAAGAAAGAACTCCGACCGAATAAAGCGGGCTGTCGTGTCTTACGCCGAAGGGTGTAAAGACATAGCTGTTTTTGAGTGCCGCATCGTTTGAATACTGCTGATACTCCATTACCATAGCGTCAAGCGTACCGGAGTCGGCAGCCTTTCTCATCTGGAGAGTGTTGTAGGATACAAGCGGAACATTGAGCTGGAAGTTTCTGAAACCGTCCGCAGCCTTTTCGCTGAGGATATTGTCCGCATCGTAGGTATAGAGAGTGTTTACGAGGAAGTTAAGACCCGTTGAGCTGACGAACGGGTTAGTATAGCCCATGAGAAGTTCGCCGTTTGCGGTGGTCTGTGAGATGACCTTCATATTGATAGCGCCGTATTTGTCGATCATTTCCTTGTATTTTGTCTTTGAGAAGAGTATGCCGGCAACGTTGCCGCAGAGCTTCTTTTCGATAAGCTGTGTCTTGACTCCGGACGAATTGAGCATACTGCCCCAGAACTCATTTGACGGAGTGATCGCATCGGGAACATATTTATCCGTTCTGATGTAGTCATAGGCAAGTCCGGACGATACTGAGCGTATGGAAACGGATATCGTCTTGCCGCCGATGGTATAGTTCTGTTCGTTGAAGCTCTCAGCCGCTTCATTCAGCCAGCCGTCCATACCGGTGCCTGCCTTTTCGGGAGACGAGAATATCTCCACGTTTATGCCGCCCTTTCCGGTAACGCTGAGAGGATATTTGCTGATCTCAGGAAGTTCGTCCTTTTCGGAGAGCATCTCGTCATCCGTGACGGATGCCTTCTGAGGTGTCTCCTTCTGGCGCTTTACATCCGAGAGCATATTTTCAAGCTTCTTTTCAGCCTCAGCCATCTCCATAGCCTGATCGTAAGAATTCTGATTATTGCCGTCTTTCGTATCGGATGTACCGCCGCCCTGAGTCATCGTGATGCCGATAAAAACGCCGAAAAACACCAGTATACCGATAAAGGCAAAGATAGCTATTTTCTGACCTGATGAATTCTTTTTCATTTTGTACCTCCTTTTCCCCGCACAGCAGAGTGCGGCGGTTTATTTGTAATATTTTGTCTGATCAATAAGATCATTGATCTCCTGTATGGCGGCTATATTCTCAAGACCCTTTTCGTCAAGATCATCAAGCTTTGAGATCTCGAGCAAAAGCCCGTCAAGCTTTACGAGGATATCCTCGTTCATATTTACAAGTTCCCTGACATACTCTATATGTTCGCTGTAAATTTTCATTTGTGCGTCAGCCGATCTCGGGATGCTGACCCCGCCTTCATTCTGACGTGACAGCTTTTCGGAGAGCTTGCTGTAGTCCCTGTTGTCAAAGATGACCATACGGTTTATCATCTTTTTGACGTTATTATAGAATATAGCCTGAACAGAATTGACTGCGCTTCTGAAGCGTGTGAAGGTTATCTCCTGCGGGACAAAGAACTGACCTAAAATGCTTTCAAGCGCCCTGTCCTTTTCCTGCATCCTGCTTATCTGTTCCTCTGCGGTGGTGATCTCCTCGTCAAAGGAAGGGTTGTCCTTTCTTTTTTCTTCAAGAGCATCAATATATTCCTGAGGCTTTGAAAGCTCGTTGCCTTTGAGGAACTGAACGGCAGGTTCAGGCTCTGAGGGTTCATGGAAAAGCAGAACATAGTTTCCGTAGAAAAAGGCGATAATGCTCATTACGATATCCGTTGCCGCAAACGCAGCACTCAGCGCCCCGCCGGAAAAGCTCAGACCGACTATCCCTTTTGAAAACAGTATGACATTAAGGAGAACGATCACAAGATTCAGCACCAAAAGCTTTAATGCACGGCTCTTCATGATGCTCACCCCCATGTATGCGACATAAATTATGAACATATTTTCGATTTATGTTCTATGGTAATTTTACTATTATGTTAAGGCTTTGTCAATACGATAGCTTTGTGAATGGCACTGCAAAAAGTCGGAGCGGAACGATTTTTATTCATAAAAAAGTCAGAACACATCTTCTGCACAGGCAAAAAATGTGTTCTGTAATGTCATATCTTAACGTCTATCTTCAATACCTTTGCCGGACAGTTTTCCGAGCAGATACCAAGATCGGGACAGTCTCTGCACTTTTCATAATCCACGGAAGCAAGGTTGTCGATCACCCTCACTCCGCCTCTCTGACAGGTCCTCTCGCACTTCCTGCACCCAAAACAGCCGTTTGTGCATGCCTTTCGGGTCTGAACGCCCTTGTCCTTGTTGCTGCAGGCGACAAGCACCTTCGGAGTATCCGGCACAAGCTGTATCAGCTTATTCGGGCAGGCTTTTACACAAAGTCCGCAGCCGATGCACAGTTCCCTGTTCACGACAGCAACGCCGTCAATTATGGTTATCGCTTCCTGCGGACACACAGCGATACAGTCGCCGTAGCCGAGACAGCCGTAAACACAGCTTCCCTTTCCGCCGTAGAGAAGCTTTGAGCCTTTACAGCTCTTCATGCCGAGATATTCCACCTTGTCCTGAGTATGGGCGCAGTCGCCGGAGCAGTGAACATAAGCGAATTTTCTCTCGACCTCCGAAAACTCTACTCCCATAAGTGCGCTGAGATTTTTTGAGACCTCTTCTCCTCCGGGTACACAAAGATTAGTCGGTGTGCTGCCGTCCTCGCAAAGAGCCTTCGCATAGCCGTCACAGCCCGCAAACCCGCAGGCTCCGCAGTTTGCTCCGGGAAGACACCCCCTCAGCTTCGGAAAACGCTCGTCCTCCTTCACCGACATGAGCTTTGAGGCGATCACAAGAACGGCTGCGCAGACGATGCCGATAACGACTACGGCGATCACTGCGGTCATCATTTGTTCCATTTTTCTGTACCTCCGTTATGAAAACAGGTTTTCGATAACTCCGCCGAAGCCTAAGAACGACAGAGATGTTATTGCCGCTGCGATAAGGGTAATGGGAAGTCCCCGGAAGCTCTTCGGGATATCGCTGCCCTCCATAGTGGAGCGCACTCCCGAAAACATCACCATCGCAAGCACAAAGCCAAGTCCGCTTCCGAGAGAATTCACCATCGCTTCTACAAATGTATAGCCCTCGTCGATGTTGAGGATAGTAACGCCTAAAACAGCGCAGTTTGTTGTGATGAGCGGCAGATATACGCCCAGCGACTTATGAAGCGACGGTATGAATTTTTTGAGGATTATCTCCACAAGCTGCACAAGGGCAGCAATAACAAGTATGAAAACTATGGTTTGCAGATATTCCATATCGTTCGGTTCAAGAAGGAACATCTGTATCGGCCATGTCACAGCCGTTGCTATGAGCATGACGAATATTACCGCAACACTCATTCCGAATGCGGAATTAAGCTTCTTTGAAACGCCTAAGAACGGACATATTCCAAGAAACTTTACAAGAACATAGTTATTGATGAACACTGCCGAAAGCAGAATTATTATCAGTTTAGTCATTTACGGCAGCCTCCTTGTCATCCTCACAGCTCTTTTTGTGACAGATATCCGCCTGCGGACAGCCGGAGCATCCGAAATCCTTTTTCTGAGGCTTGTGAGTACCGAATTTGTTCACCGCCGCAATGAGAAGACCGAATACTAAAAAACCGCCCGGAGCCATCGTCAGCAGAGTTATCTTGTTGTCGCAGAGGACAGGGATCGGCATATCAAAAAACGTTCCGTTGCCGAACACTTCTCTTATTGCTGCCATGATAAACAGTGCCAGCGTAAAACCGACACCCATTCCAAGACCGTCTACCGCCGCATCAAAGACCTTGTTTTTGCTTGCATACATCTCAGCTCTGCCGAGGATTATGCAGTTTACCACGATAAGCGGGAGATATATTCCCAAAGAGCGGTTCAGGTCGGGGATATATGCCTTGACGATCATCTGAACTGCCGTTACGAGTCCGGCTATGAGGACGATATAGCAGGGTATCCTTACCCTGTCAGGGATGACCTTCCTCAGTGCGGATATCATCATGTTTGAAAAAAGAAGCACCGCTGTTGCGGCAACGCCCATTCCGAGAGCGTTCATTACGCTTGTCGATGTGGCAAGCGTCGGACAGGTACCCAGCACGAGCACAAGAACAGGGTTTTCTTTTATTATGCCCTTTTTGAAATTATTAAGCGTTTTCATGCTCTGCCTCCTTTATCATGCCGAAAGCCTCAAACGCAAGACCTATGGCTTTTTTGTATGCCGTTGAGGATATCGTTGCACCCGTTACGGTATCCACATCGTTATAGCTCTGAGCCGTTTTTCCGGCGAATTTTTCACGGTAGCCTGAGCCGTTGTCAACGGCCTTTGTTCCGAGACCGCTGGTCTCGCTGTGTGAGAGAGTCTTTACGGATTCGATCCTTCCGTCGGGAGCAATGCCGCATATAAGCTTTATCAGTCCGCCGTAGCCCTTTGACTGCATAAGTATCACATAGCCGCACAGCTTATTGTCCGCACTGCCCTTATATACTTCGGTAACTCCGTCGGGAAGGCCGTCAATATCAAGCTTTTCAAAGTCCTTCGCCTTTGAAAGCACTTCGCATCTTGCTTCGGCGGCGGCTTCTTCTTCGGCACGGATTATCACCGGATCTGTCAGGTAATTGACATAAGCAAGCATCGCCGTTACAACGAGACATATCGACGCAAGAACTATGATCGGTTTTATGATATCCTTCACTGCTTTGCACCTCCCGTAAGAGGATCGCTCTTTGTAAGGCGTGAGATATACGGGGTGAGAATATTCATCAGCAGTATCGAGAAGGACACGCCCTCCGGCAGATTGCCCCAGAAGCGTATCAGGACGGTAATAAGTCCGCACCCGATGCCGAAAACTATCTGACCCGGCTTTGTGTCGGGTGTGGTCGAATAATCCGTCGCCATGAACAGCGCTCCTAAAAGAAGTCCTCCCGAAAGCACCTGATAAAGCGGGTCTTTTCCGCAGGCAAGGGACATGAGCGCAACTATTCCTATGAACATGACGGGTGTGTGCCAGGTTATAACACGTCTTATAAGAAGGTATATGCCTCCTGCAAGCAGTGCAAGTGCGCAGGTCTCGCCCAGACAGCCGGAATGATTTCCCAAAAACAGCGTAAGATAATCTGGCTTGGCTTCGCTGAGATCCTTTGCCGCCGCAGCAAGCGGAGTAGCCGATGAAACAGCATCGGCGCCGTTTATTTCGGGAGCCGTCCATGCAGTCATAGAGCCTGAGAATGCAGCCATAAGAGCTATTCTCGCTGTTATAGCCGGATTTGCAAAGTTCTGTCCGATACCTCCGAAAAGCTGCTTTACAACGACTATCGCAAAAAGACATCCCAAAACTGCCTGCCATATCGGGATTGTGACCGGCAGGTTGAACGCAAGAAGTATTCCCGTAACAACTGCCGAGAGGTCTGTTATCGTTACATCCTTTTTGCACAGCTTCTCAAACAAAAACTCGAACACAACGCAGGATGCCGCACAGACTCCGATAACAAGAAGGCTTCTCCAGCCGAATATTATTGCAGAGGCGATGACAGCCGGCGCAAGGGCTATTATCACATCAAGCATTATGTTCTGTGTTGTGCGTCTGCCGTAAAAATGAGGCGATACAGACGATATGAGCTTACCCATTTTTTCCAGCCTCCTGTTTTTCTTTTGCTTCTTTTTCAGACTTGGAAGCACGGTACTCCTTGAGAAGGAGCTTTCCTAACTTGTTCATCTGAACAAGCGGTCTTCGTGCGGGACACACATAAGAACAGCATCCGCATTCCATGCAGATATCCACACACAGCCTTTCGAGAGCTTCGGCATCAGCAAGTTTGACTGCCTTTGATATCTCCTTCGGGTTGAGCCTGAACGGACAATGACCGACACACGAACCGCAGCCGATACAAGCCGTTGTTTTCGGGGGCTTTGCATCCTTTTCGTTCATTGCGATAACTGCGTTGGTAGTTTTTAGTACCGGCTCGTCGCCTGACGGAACAGCTATGCCCATCATCGGACCGCCGTAGAGTATCTTTGCGGCATTGCATTTCAGACCGCCTGCCGTTTCTATCAGGTCGTTTATTGAAGTGCCTACGGGCACTATGACATTCTTCGGCTCCTTTACAGCCGAACCGTCAACGGTAACGCACTTTTCGATCAGCGGTATGCCTGTTTCAAGATATTCCGCAATAAAAGCAAGTGTCGTGACGTTTGTGACGATAACGCCGACATCTATCGGCAGCTTTCCTCTCGGCACGATCTTCCCTGTTGTATTGTAGATAAGCACCTTTTCTCCGCCCTGAGGATACATCGAGGGCAGTACACGCACCTTTACGCCTTCGGTCTTTGCCGCAAGCTCCTTCATTATATCAATGGCTTCACGCTTGTTGTTTTCTATGCCGATAATGAACTGCTTTGCGCCCATATATTTTTTTATGGCTTCGATGCCCCTGAATACATATTCGCTCTTGTCTATCATGGTTCTTGTGTCCGATGTGATATACGGCTCACATTCGGCGGCATTTATAACAACTGTCCTGATCTTTGTAAGATCCTTGACGCTGAGCTTGACAAAGCTCGGAAAGCCCGCACCGCCGAGTCCGACAACACCGCTTTTCTTTACTGCCTGAACAAAGCTTTCAAAATCATCCACCACCGGTGTTGAAAGATGCTCATAAAGCTCGTTCCTGCCGTCCGATTCGATCGTGACGCACGGGATCCTCGAACCGTTGAAGCCTGTTCTTTCCTCTATTTTTTTGACTGTTCCGGATATGCTTGCGTGGATATCCGACGAAAAAAAGCCGTCGGCCTCTCCGATAAGCTGACCCGCTCCAACGTGGTCGCCTACCTTGACAAC
>DBWG01000118.1:0-13338 GCA_002308635.1 Ruminococcaceae bacterium UBA1244
TTTCTCGGCGAATAAATAAACGTAAACAATGACGTAAATCCTACCTCCTCCACAAGCGAAAGCGTCTGCTTAAAATCCTCGTATGTTTCACCCGGGAAGCCGACTATTATATCGCTGGTAAGCGATAGCTGCGGTATTTTTTCCTTGGCATAATTTATTATTTCAAGATATTTTTCCCTGTCATAGCGTCTGTTCATCTGTTTAAGTATCCTGTCGCTGCCGCTCTGGAACGGAAGATGAAGGTGGCGGGATATTTTCGGGTTATCGGCGATAACGTCAATAAGCTCCTTTGAAGCGTCCTTCGGGTGTGAGGTCATAAAGCCGACACGGAAGTCGCCTTCGATCTCGGCAATGCTCTTTAAGAGCTGAGGGAAATTAATATTCTCTTCAAGGCCTTTGCCGTAGGAATTGACGTTCTGTCCCAAAAGGGTTATGTCCTTGTAGCCAGCCTGTACCATCTCTTTTGCTTCCTGAATTATTATCTCAGGCTTACGGCTGCGTTCACGTCCACGGACATAAGGGACGATACAGTACGTGCAGAAATTGTTGCAGCCGTACATTATGGAAAGCCATCCCTTGAAGCTGCCGTCACGGTGAACGGGTATTCCCTCGTGTATCAGTCCGTCATCATCGCCCCTGCTTACAAGTCTTTTGCCGTTAGTAACGGCGTTATATACAAGTTCGGGAAAACGGTGTATTGCGTGTGTCCCGAACACAAGCCCGACATAAGGAAAGCTCTTGTATATCTTTTCGGCAATATGCTCCTGCTCCATCATGCATCCGCAAAGTGCAATGAGCAATGACGGCTTTTTTCTTTTCAGGGATTTCAGCGCACCGACGTTTCCGAAAACTCTGTCCTCTGCGTGTTCCCTGACGGCGCAGGTATTGAAAAGTATGATATCGGCTTCTTCTTTTTCTTCTGTCAGCTCACAGCCCATCTGTATGAGCATACCCTTTATTTTTTCGCTGTCCGCAACATTCTGCTGACAGCCGTATGTATGTACAAATGCCCTGGGATGATCGCAGCCGTATCTGTACGGCAGTATATCTCTCAGCATATCCGTATATTCCTCCTGCTTTTGCAGCAGGCTGTCTTCTGTTATTCTTTCGGGCAAAAATTACCACTCCTTATCACATTTTTCGGATCATAACTTTTTTATTATAGCACACTATCGGCTTTTTATCAATAAAAAAATTACCGCCCGATATTTCACGGGCGGAACTGTTCAGGTATTCTTGTCTACAGAATGGAACTGTTTGAGGTTGCCGGTCTTCCGGCTGCGCTTTGCAAGCTCGTCCATAACCTCGTCAACGCTTATCCCCTGATCAACCATCATAACAAAAAGATGATAGATAAGGTCGGAAATTTCGAGGACGGTCTCCTTGTTGTCGCCGTTCTTTGCGGCGATGATAGTTTCCGAACATTCCTCGCCGACCTTTTTGAGTATCTTGTCAAGACCCTTTTCAAAGAGGTAGCAGGTGTATGAGCCTTCCTGTTTGTTTTCCTTTCTGTCAAGTATAGTCTCATAGAGATCATAAAGCTCGTTGTGGTTTTCAGTCATTGTGATATTCCTCCCATATATTATTGAAAAAGCATGAATGACTTCCTGTGTGGCAGGCGGGGCCTGTCTGGTCAACAATAACAAGAAGCGTATCCTTGTCGCAGTCGCCTTTGATGTCGATGACCTTCTGGAGATGGCCGCTGGTTGCGCCCTTGTTCCACAGTTCCTGACGTGAACGGCTGTAGAACCATGTATATCCCGTTTCAAATGTCTTTCTCATTGACTCACGGTTCATGTATGCAAGCATAAGCACCTGTCCGGTGGACTTCTCCTGAACTATTGCCGGAAGAAGGTCTGCTTTCTTGAAATAGTCTTCGATAAAATCAAATTTGTCAGCCATGATATCTTTCCTTTACTTTTTTTCTTCAACTGCTTCGGCAGCCGCAAGCGCTCTTTTGAGGTCAAGTCCTCCGGTATAGATAGCCTTTCCGCTGATAGCGCCGTAGATATTCAGCGCTGTAAGATTGATGACATCCATCAGGTTCGCAACACCGCCCGAAGCGATTATATTGCACTTTACGGATGATTTTAGCTCGTCAAGCATGGTAAGGTTCGGTCCTGAAAGCATACCGTCCTTTGAAATATCGGTGAAGATAATATACTTGACTCCGATATCCTCCATCTGCTTTGCAAGCTCTATGTAGTTCACTTCGGATGTATCCGTCCAGCCGTCAGCCGAGACCATACCGTCACGGGCATCTATGCTTACGGCTATCTGATTCGGGTATTTCTTTACGGCAGCCTTTACAAAATCGGGATCTCTTATTGCCGCAGAACCGAGAATCACACGGTCAATGCCGTTACTGAGATAGAACTCAACAGCCTCCATATCTCTGATGCCGCCGCCTACTTCTATCTTCATCCCGCAGTTCTTTCTGACTTCGAGAATAAGGTCGGAGTTCACTCTCTTACCGTCCTTAGCGCCGTCAAGGTCTACCATGTGGAGCCACTGTGCGCCGTCAGCTTCAAATTTCTTTGCAGTATCAACAGCACTCTCGGCTACCTTGTGAGCGGTGGAATAATCGCCTTTATACAATCTCACGCAAGTACCGTCTTTAATATCAATCGCAGGTAATACAAACATATATATCAAATCCTTTCGGTTTATTTCATAATACGCCCTTCGTTGAAAGGGTCGTTCCGTCTGTAAGCTTTACTGCCTCTTTAAGAGCATGGCCTAAAGCTTTGTACAGAGCTTCTGTTATGTGGTGGGAATTTTTTCCGTAAAGTGAATTGAGGTGGAGCGTTATTCCGGCGTTGAAAGCAAGCGCTCTCATAAATTCCTCTGTCATGCAGCTGTCGTAAGTTCCTATTCTTTCCTCCGGGAACAAAGCGTCAAAAACAAGGAACGGTCTGCCGCTTATATCCAGCGAACAAAAGCCTAAAGCCTCGTCCATCGGAACATAGAACGAGCCGTATCTTGCGATGCCGCTCTTGTCGCCCAGCGCTTCATTAAGAGCCTTACCGATAACTATTCCCGTATCCTCTATTGTGTGGTGGCAGTCAACTTCAAGATCGCCCTTTGCTTTTACAACAAGTCGGAAACCTCCGTGAACAGCCATTGCCGTGAGCATGTGGTCAAAAAATCCTATACCGGTGTCTATTTCTGTACCGGTCTCGTCAAGACCTATTTCAACGTGGATATCCGTTTCTTTTGTCTTTCTGTCAACCGTTGCTTTTCTCATTTTCTCATCCCACACTTTAAACTAAAAATGCGATACCCCATCCTCCGATGAAGTATCGCATTTAGTATAACTCTTTTTGAACGATTTGTAAACAAAAATTATAGGAATTTTAAAAATTTATTTTGTCCTCAGCGGTTTCCTGCAAGATACTTTTCTATTACATACTTTTCAAGAGACTTCATAAGCTCTGCGTTTTCTTCTTCGCTGCCCGTTGTTATCCTCAGTGCGGAAGCAGAACCAAAATATCTTACGGCTATACCGTCAGCAAGAAGATACTCAAAAATATCCTTTGCGATATCGGTTTTTACAAACACAAAATTCGCACACGGCTCGTAGATATCAAAGGGCAGACGGTAGTTCTGTTTGAGCTTTAAAATTTCCTCATACAGTGCTTTTGTATTTTTGATGATCGCATCACGGTTTTTGATGAGCATATCCTTGTGCGAATAGATACAGGCACCGATCTCCTGAGAAAGAGTGTTCACGTTATAGGGAGATTTTACTGCCCTGAGTGCGTTGGTTATCGTTTTGTTGCAAACCGCAAAGCCGAGTCTGAGCGCCGCAGAACCAACAGCCTTTGAAGCGGTTTTCAGAACTATAAGATTATCATAGCCGGCGGCTTCGGTGAGTATCGACTGATCCCAGAAATCCATATATGCTTCATCGAGTACAACAAGACAGTCGGAACATTCCCTGACAAGCTTTCTTGCATCATCGGCGAAAATTCCTCTGCCTGTCGGATTGCAGGGATTTGAGAATATCACCATATCGGCTTTCTTTTCCTTGACGAATGAGATAAGGTCGTCGATAACTATTTCAAGGTGTTCGTTCTTCTTGTAGGTGAACACCTGATTTTCGGAAAGGAACGAGTAGAAATCATACATCGAAAAATCAGGCGATACAGTAACAACATTGCTTCCTCTCTGTAGCATTGCGGAAGCAAGAAGATACAGCACTTCATCAGAACCGTTCGTTGCCGTTACGTTGTCGGGATCAACTCCGTAGTATTCGGCAAAAGCTTTTATTGCCTTTGTCGCAACCGGATCAGGATAGCGGTTGAAGGCGAGGTTATCAATTATATTTTTTATTTCGTCCCTGACTTCCGCAGGCATTGAAAAGAATGACTCGTTTGCGTCAAGGCGTATTCTGTAGCTTCCCGTGATAGGCTCGTAGGGTTCGAGGTCACGGACTTTTTTACAAAGGGTATATGACATATTTACACTTCCAGTCTGTAATTATTCGTAGCGCACTATAATAGAATTTGCGTGAGCGGTAAGACCTTCGGTGTTTGCAAAGCGGACAATATCATCCTTGTCCTTTCTGAGTGCGCCGTCTGTATAATAGATAAAACTTGACTTCTTTACGAAGCTGTCAACGGACAGGGGCGAGAAGAATCTTGCAGTACCGCTTGTGGGAAGAACATGGTTAGGTCCTGCAAAGTAATCTCCAAGCGGTTCGGGAGAATAATTTCCGAGGAAAACAGAACCTGCGTTGTCAAGCTTGCCGACATATTCAAGCGGGTTCTCACAGCAGACTTCAAGGTGTTCGGGTGCAAGACCGTTAGCCATTTCTACAGCCTTGTCCATATCATCACATACGATGATAACGCCGAAGTTTGTTATTGATTCCTCAATGATCTCTTTTCGTGAAAGAGCCTGTACCTGACGCTCTATTTCTGCTGATGTTTCATCGGCTATTCTCTGGGATGTAGTTACAAGAATTGCCGAAGCAAGTTTGTCATGCTCTGCCTGTGACATGAGATCTGCCGCAAGGAATTTCGGGTTTGCACTCTCGTCTGCAAGAACAAGAATTTCGCTCGGTCCTGCGATCATGTCGATATCTACAACGCCGTAAAGGAGCTTCTTTGCCGTAGCGACAAAGATGTTGCCCGGACCAACAATTTTGTCAACCTTCGGGACGCTTTCTGTACCGTAGGCAAGAGCTGCGACTGCCTGAGCGCCGCCCATGAGGAAAACACGGTCCACGCCCGCAATATAAGCCGCCGCCATGATGTCGGGATTAGGTCTGCCGTCCTTTGAGGGCGGAGTTACCATGATGAGCTCNNCCAGCCATTATATCCGGATTGGGCTTTCCGCTTTTAAGCGGCGGAGTTACCATTATAAGCTCCTTGACACCTGCGATCTTTGCGGGAATGGCATTCATAAGAACCGATGACGGATAAGCCGCCGTACCGCCCGGAACATAAAGTCCTACTCTTGCAAGACCTCTTATCCTCTGTCCCATGATAACGCCGTTTTCCTTTGTGGTGAGCCAGCTCTGCTGTTTCTGACGCTCGTGGAAGTCACGTATATTTGCGGCGGCTTTTCTGAGAGTTTCAACAAATTCCGGATCGCACTCGTTAATTGACGCTTCTATCTGCTCTCTCGGAACTTCGAGAGCATCGGGTGCTTTGCCGTCAAATTTTATGGTGTATTCTATAACAGCCTTATCCTTGTTCACTCTTACGTTTTCGATTATATCACGGACTATCTCCGTCACATTGTCGTTTGTACTGCGGTTGCGTTCCTCGACCTTGCGGAGAAATTCATATTCTTTTGTACCGTCAGCCTTGATAATATTTATCATTGCATCTTCTTCCTTTCATCTTCCATTTTCTTTGCAAGCTCTTCTATCTCTGTCTTGCGGAGCTTCAGGCTTGCAGTATTGGCAATAAGCCTTGCCGATATGGACGCTACGTTGTCCTCGATAATCACAAGTCCGTTTTCTTTGAGTGTAGAACCTGTTTCAACGATATCGACTATCGCATCCGAAAGTCCTAAAAGCGGCGCAAGCTCTACGGAACCCTCTATCTTTATTATACGGATGTCCATTCCCTTGCCTTCAAAGAAAAATCTTGTAACGTTCGGGTATTTTGTAGCGATGGTTTTTTCGTTGTAGCCTGCATAGAAGTCGGTTCCTGCCTTTCCGGCAAGAGCAAAGCGGCATTTTCCGAAGCCGAGATCAAGTATCTCATAAAAGCTTCTGCCGTTTTCCATTATAGTATCCTTGCCGACAACACCGAGATCGCACACGCCGTTTTCAACGTATGTTATAACGTCCGCCGCCTTTGCAAGAACTACCTCTATTTCACCGCTGCCGATTGGAAGTATGAGCCTTCTGCCCTTTTCCCTTACGGCAGTACAGTCATATCCTGCCTTTTCAAGAAGTCCTACAGTATCCTTTTCAAGTCTGCCCTTTGTGAGAGCTATTCTTAACGGTTTCATTCTCCGAACACCTCCGCTGTCCTGATCTCTTTGCCGACTACGGTCAGCTTTTTTATACCTCTTGACTTTGCATAAGCAAGAGCCTCCTGCTCTGTTGAACAAACGCTGTTTTCTCCGGAAACTCCTGTCTGTGAAAGTGACTGAGTATATCTTATAGCCTCTATCTCATAGCCTGTTTCTCCGAACACAAGAACATCAGGCTGTTTTTTGTCGGGGATATTTCCTCTTTTGAGCATCACTCTTGCAAGAGCATCAACGTTTATTCCGAAGCCTATTGCCGGAGCGGGCGCTTCAAAGCTGTCGAGAAGATTATCATATCTTCCGCCGATAAGAACAGGTTCACCGGAGCCCATTACATAACCGCTGAAAACTATACTGCTGTAATAGTCGTTCCTCTGAACAAGACCGAGATCAATGATAAGTCTTTCTCCGAGACCGTATTTTGAAAGATTGTCGTATATGTCACGGATATAGCCAAGAGCATCAAGAGCGTCCTTGTCGTCCGTAATTCGGCAGGCTTCATCAAGCACCTCTACCCCGCCAAAAAGTCCGGGAAGCTTTCTGATAACATTCACGTATGGTGTCTGTTCAAGCTTGTCAAGAGTAGAGTTCAGTGCGGAATAATTCTTGCTCTCGATGTATGAGCGTATTTTTTCTCTTTTGCGGGCGCTTACGGGGAGTTTGTCGGCAAGAGCTTTGAAAAATCCTGCGTGTCCTATCTCAACACGGAAATCCGGCACACATTTTGAAAGAGCGTCAATAGCCGTTGTGATAACTTCAAGGTCGGCTCTCATGCCTGATGCGCCGATAAGCTCAATACCCGCCTGCATTACCTCGTTGCTCCTGCCGGTCAGTCCGGGATTGTATCTGTATACTCTCTGGTTGTAAAAAAGTCTTATTGGCTGTTCAAGGTTTTTGAGTCTCGTTGAGACCATCCTTGCGATAGGAAGGGTAGAATCCGGACGCATTACCATGAGCCTTCCTTTGTTGTCGCTCATCTTGAACATATTCTCCATCGGTATCCCTGAAATATCCTCAGAGAACAGATCATAGAATTCTATTCCGGGAGTCATTACCTCGTGGAATCCTCTCTCCGAAAAAACCTTTCTTAAAACCGAAGAAACCGTCCTGTTTGCAAAACATTCTTCAAACAGAAGATCCTTTGTTCCTTCGGGAGTGATCTTTGAATAATTTTTCATGTGTATCTCCTCATTCCTTTCCGAAATGAAACAGAAGTCGTTTCACTTCATCGTAGTAAAGCGATAATGTAATAATACAATAACATATTGCAGTGAGTTTGTCAATATTTTACTCTTGGTCATTATAACACAATTTTTGCCGTTTATAAAGAAATATTATAATTTTCTTCACCAAATACTAAAATCACAGCTTTTATATTCGTAATAATAAATAATTGCCGGATACAAATAATTTTCGACATAAGAGATGAATATTCACTCGTTTTCTACGAATTTGTACTTGTTTTTATTTCTTTTGTGTGGTAATATTGAGTTAGGATAAGCGGGAATATTTTGGACTTTACCGTTTATAGCAAACTTTGGAACACGGTTCATTGGAAACTACAACTATCTATCGATCTTCTGTTGACCGACCTCATCTGACACCGGTATACTGAGCGTCAATGCGGTCATGCCAAAAACAAACAAAGAAAGAATATCACGATCAGAGCATTTTTCCGTCCGTACAATGAGTCAGTGTTGATAATGTTGTAATTTTTAGGAGGTTATCATTATGTTCTGGAAAAGATTCTACAACCTATGCCTGCGAAGCGGAAAACGACCCAATCCTATCGGAAAGGAGATAGGCCTGTCTTCCGGCATTATCAGCAAGTGGAAAAACGGAGGGATTCCAAACGGGGAAACACTGATAAAGCTTGCCAAATACTTCGATGTTTCAGTCGATTATCTCTTGGGACTCAGTCCTTACATAAAGATCAACGGCGAGCTTGTTCAGATGGAAAACACTGATATTGAGCTGAGAACTCAGATCAGTGAAAACGTCTCCAAACTCAACAACGAAGGTCTCAGCAAAGTTGCCGCTTATTCTAAGGATCTTGTAGATTCCCACAACTATGAACCGCAGTAATTTTCCCGTTAAGGAAAGTTTCAGATCAGCAGAAAAAGACCGCTGCATTTTTCGTGCAGCGGTCTTTTTTGTGCGGTTTTTTAGCGCATCACTTTGTGACTTTGAGCTGGAAGTATTTCTTCACGATCTTGTCGGAGCTGTCCTTTGCCTTTACGCAGATATCGTATGTTACAGCAGCACCGGGCTTTATCGTTACAGTCTTTGTTGTGCTGTAGGACTGAGCTGTTGTCCAGGTGTCCTTTGATTCCTTTTTGTAATATACGCCGTATTTTACGGTACCGCTGCCGCCTGTTGATGAAGCGGTAACAGTAACTGAGCTTCCGAGCTTGATGCTTTCTGCGGAGAGCTTGGAGGTGTTTGTAAATCCGGCTTTTTCTACTTTCAGGTTAAATGTAGTCCTGACGATATTTCCCTTGCTGTCCTTTACTTTTACAAGAACATCATAAGGAACAGCCGCAGCAGGCTTAACGCTGATCTTTGCGTTTGTGGAATAATCCTGTACCTTTGACCATGTGCTGTTTGATGACTTTTTGTAATATACAGCATACTGATAAGGAGCTTTCCCGCCTGTTGCTGATGCAGTAACTGTAGCGGAATTGCCGAGAGTGATCGTTGTTGCAGAGATCTTTGAGGTGTTTTTCAGCGGAACCGCAGGATCGGGAATGAGCGTATATGTTTTTGCGGCAACTGTTCCGGCAGAATCCTTGACCTTTATCATTACCTGATAGTTGGCAACTGAAGCAAGGGTGATGCTTGCGCTTGTATCAGAGCTGTAAGCCTTGATCCTTGTCCATGTTTCGGCAGAAGACTTCTTGTAATAATAAGCGTACTGATAAGGAGCCTTTCCTCCTGTTGCTGAACCGGTAATAACAACAGGTACTCCCTGTTCAAATCTCGTTGTGCTGACTTTTGATGTATTGACAAGACTTGAAGACGTGCCTACAGTGACCTCAACTGTGTCGGTAATGCTGAATGAAGAATCCGCAGCCCTTACTGCTACGATATAAGTGCCTGTTTTTGAGGGTGTCCATGTGCAGGAATTGCTTGTGCCTGCTGATGCAAGGGTCGTTCCGTCATTTACAAGGAAGGTATATTTTACAGTACCCTTTGCATTTGAAGCATTAGCTGTGAGCGTAACTGCCTGTCCGACACCGGGCTTTGCAGTTGAAGCCGAAAGCTTTACTGAAAGCGTTGCCTGAGAAGCGGGAAGATCGGTAAGAGCCGTTCCCTTGAAGAGCTTCTTTTCGGATGTATTTGTATCGAGTCCCTTACCTGAGGGATACTGAATTCCGGAGCCGTTGTTGAAAATAATGTTGATATCTCCGCTGAGCTTTGAGGGATATTCGTATGACCAGTAGTCGCCGTTTTCGAGGGTCATAAGTTCACCCGGCCAGCCGGCATTGTTTACAACGCTTGCGCCTGATTCATTATAAGCGTAGCAGTATACCTTTGTCCACTTGTATGTTGAGTTGTCGAATACCACGCCGCCCTTTGTAAGGGTAGGATATTCTGAGCTGTCTACCTTCTTGGTAAACTGATATGACTTTGTCTTTGTTGCACCGTCAGCCGCTGTTGCCTTTATTGTGAGTGTTACTGCGCTGCCTGTTGCGGTGTAATTACCGACAGTGATAGTCTTGGGACCGCCGGAGAAAGTGCCTGTTGCACCCTCTGAGGTGGTGTATGTTACGGTAGAAGAACCGCTGACGATCATTCTGACATCTGTTGTGTCTGTCTTGAATACGGAAGAACCGCTGTCTGCTTCTGCGGAGATGCGGATAACTGTGGGCTGAACGGGATTGACTGTACCGTAATCCTTAGTCGGATTGTAAACGACTGCGATACCGTCTGCATTCTTGACCGTACCCTTTACAGTGCCGTTTGTGACCGTAAATTTCTCACCTGAGACCTGATCTACATAAGTGCCGTCCTTCATGCCGACGCTGAGTGATACAGCACCGGGGCCTCCGCCTCTTACAATAACGATACCGGTAGTTCCTCTGAGGTTATAAGCGATATTTCCGGAAGAACCGAGCTTTTCGCTCTGACCTACGAAGAAGTTGCGGAACCTGTTTGCTGCAACAACAGCGGGGTCTGCCCAAGTAAGAGTGCCGACATCGCCAAGCTGTGTCTGTTCGTCGATGTTTTCCATGATAGTCGCTGTTGACTGTCTTGCCTTTGAAACGTCGCCTGCAAGGATATCCTTTGAATAATAGGGTCTTGCGAAGAACAGACCGGTGGAATCCTTTCTTGAAGCGATGATAGCCCATGTCTGCTTGATGACCGTATCGTTCGCATCGTATGATGAGCCGCCGCCCATATATGTGTCGTGGCTTTCCGGCCAGAGAACCGCTCTGTTGCCCTTGCCGTGGATGTATCCGCAGTAGTTTGAAGTTGCAAGTGCAGAAACACTGCCGTTCATAACGCTGTTGCGGAGGTTGTCACTGGTAGAGTTGTCTGTAAGGGACATCTTGCTGAGGTAATAGTTCTCGGCATTGGTATCGTCCAGACGGTTGAGGACTTCGCCATAGAAATATACTCCGTCATAGCCGTTTACTTTTTTGTAGTAATCTCTTGCGCCGTCAAGAACAACATCCCAGAAGCTGCTTGCAAATGCTGAACTGTCCTTCGGGGTCTCGATATGCTTTGCAGCGTCAAAACGGAAACCGTCCGCACCGCAGTCGATACACTCTTTCAGAAGTCCAAGCACCATCTGCTGTACCTTTGAATCTCCCGTGTTGAGGTCGGGCATACCCATATTTCCCTGAGTAACGTCAAAACGTCCGTCGCTTGAATGTGTCCATGATGTGCTGATGTGCCAGTAGCTGGGGTCGGTGAGCATATCCTTATTCCAGAACTCGCCTACCTGCGGAGAAACGTCAGAAAGAACTGTTTTCTGGTTTTCCGCAAGAGACTTGCTCTTGTCGCCGATGATATAGCCCTTGATGTTGCCCATGTGGTTGGCAACGATATCGACAATGACCTTTACGCCGTACTTTTCAGCCTCGTCACACATCTCTTTGAATTCCTGCTTTGTACCGTACCATGTGTAGCCGTTGTCGCAGATAGAGAACGTTACCGGCTGATAAGCCTTCCACCAGTTTCCGTCCTCGCCGCCTGTACCGTTCGGGATGCCGACATTACCGTAGGCAACACCCTCCCAGTAGTAGTCCTTCGGCTGCTGTACAGGAGATGTCTGTATCGAAGTATAGCCTGCCGCAGCTATATCCTTCATATACTTCTTGATGTTTTTGTACGACCAGTTCCAGCAATGAAGGATAACACCCTCCTGTGAAGAATTCGCAAGTCCGTAGTCTGTTGTTGCAGCCGCCTGAACCGTTGTTGAAGCAAACGAAAGGCTTCCAAGTCCGGCAAATGCTGTTCCCAAGAGTGCAACAGAAAGCACCGCAGAACCTACTCTGGAAATAAAGCTTTTTTTCCTGAACAATAAAAACACTCCCATCGTTAATATTTCGGTAACAAACCGTTTATAAATATTTTACAACAATTTTCCTTTATTGTAAAATACGAATTTATACAACCAGAGAGAAATATTCTGCCGGTTCGTTATAAAAATTAGCAAATTACCGTCAACATCAACAACAGGAGAGTCAATGTATTATTCAATTTTACAAGAAAATTTTCACCGTTATATCGTCATCAACAAAAGTCGAGCAGGTATTTTAAGCAATATTACAAATTTCATCATTATTCTGCACTATTTTGTTCATTTTCTTCCGATACTTTTTCTGTCCTGAGATCCCTGTCGGAATCCATACACTCGGAGACCGTTGCCTTGTCGGTATCGACAACGATATATTTGCTCTGATAGCCGTCATCATCATTCTTATATGTAAAATATACCGTCACAACAGCGTCCTTCCATTCCGCCTTGTATTCTTTTTCTGTAAACGGGAAGTAGCCGTCGGTTTCGATATCTGCTATCATATCGCCGCTGCCCTTGATATATATTTCAAAGCCGGAGCTTTTATCGTTGGCATATTCCTTTGCAAAAATAAAGCGATCCTTCAGGTCTGTCATATAAACAGGTCTTGCATAACGCTTTACGGCCACATAGTCCTTCATCATTCCTATAGACACAACAAACACGAGCGCTCCGGCAGCAAGAAGCCCAAAAAATGCGGTAAGAAGCCCCGTCACTGCAACGACATTTCCGTTGACCTTTGCCTTCTTCATTATAAGTACGGTAATAAGCCCGATCACGATCAGGACGCTGAGTACTCCCAGCGCAACATACATAAAGGAATCATTCATCTTTTATATTCTCCTCTGTTTCGTTTTTGATATTTCTGAGACAGTCCCTGCATACCCCATAAAACACTGTGCGGAGCGGATCTATCTCAAATCCATGATCGGAAAAAATATGTTCCGAAAGCTCCTTCATAAAGCTGCACTCAAGATGTATGAGACAGCCGCACTTTTCGCATTTCAGGTGGTAATGCTCATGGCATTTTTTATCCGGCGGCACATACTGAAAGCAGGCTCCCGTTCCGGAATCCACGGTATATTTTCTGACCAGTCCCTGTTCAACGAGCTTTTCAAGCTGGCGGTATATAGTCGCAGTCCCGACTGGTGTTCCCTGTTCATCAAGATAATCGCTGAGCGTATTCACCGTCACATGAAAATCCTTATGTTCAGTCATATAGTTAAGGATCGTATCCTTTTGTTTTGTTTTATATCCGTTTCCCATCTCTTTCACCCCGTCTAATTCTACACCATCCCCATCCCCCTGTCAAGGCGGCG
>DBWG01000118.1:13453-18737 GCA_002308635.1 Ruminococcaceae bacterium UBA1244
GCACTTTGGCTGTTTTCTTCCACGTCCGACACAGAGATGTCCACCGGACACACGCACCCGCACTGGACTATTTCGCACCAAAATTCAGAATATGCGGAAATCTCGTGCCGCAGTGAAAAACTATATCGTGCGAAAAAACTAAAGTGCGAAGTCGCCACCGGCAGCTTGCCGGTACTTTGCGTTTTGCATTTTTGTAAATTAAGTAAAAGTTTGTGATTTTGCATAGTAAAAAATAAACAAAAGTTATTTTTTCGGATGTTATAATCAACATTTACATGATTTCAATATTGTAAAATATGTCAGATTATTTCATAAGCGTTGTGATTTTTGATGCAATTTTTTCACTTTTAAAAAAAGAGTGAATAGTACTCTCTTTACAGCCCATAAGAAATAATGTTAAAATAGTAATATATAATGTAGACTGGCGATATGTGCGGCAGACTTTCCGGTCAGGTCATAGTTGCCGCAGAAGGGCGTATCCTCAGCGGCAAAAATATTATTACAAAGGAGTGTGTATTCAAGTGAACATCGAATCAAGATCCCTGAAATCACGGTTTTTCCGCAAAGCAGCAAGCTTATTCCTCTCAACAACTCTTTTAGCATCAACGTTCACAGGACTGGGCTCGGTCCTTATGCAAAAATCCAGCCTCGACGTAAGCGCAGCTTCGGACTACGGACTTGCCGACAACATTCAGGACGGCAACATCCTGCACTGCTTCTGCTGGAAGTATGACGACATCATCGCAATGCTTCCCGAGATTGCCGAGGCAGGCTTCACAAGCATCCAGACTTCTCCGCCTCAGGCAACAGCAGGCACAGGCGCATGGTGGTGGTTCTATCAGCCCCTCGGATTCTACATCGGCTCAAACGCAATGGGAAATAAGGAATCCCTTACAAGGCTCTGCTCAGAAGCCGACAAATACGGCATAAAGATCATCGCAGACGTTGTTGCCAACCACCTTGCAGGCGACCACAGCAACATTCAGGACGACCTTAAAGGCAGCGACTACTGGCACAAAGAGGATTACAACGCAGACGACGGCGACCGCTACCGTGTTACTCACGGAAAGATCGGTATGCCTGACCTGAATACCGAAAACAGCCATGTTCAGGAGTGCGTTGTAAATTATCTTCAAGAACTGAAGTCTGTCGGCGTTGACGGCATCCGCTTTGACGCAGCAAAACATATCGGACTTCCATCTGAAGGAGATCAGTTCTGGCCTACCGTAACGGCAGACAAGAGTCTCTGGTACTACGGCGAGATCCTCAACAACCCCGGCGTATCATTTGACTCTCAGAGACAAACGGCTATCAATGTTATGAGAGAATATTCCAACTACATCGGCATCACAGACTCTGTATACGGTCAGACACTCAGAAACAGCTTCCATGAAGGCAGGGTTCCGTCTGACTTCGGCTGCTATGTCGGCGAATGGATGGGACTTCCCGAAAGCCGTCTCGTATACTGGGGCGAGAGCCATGATACTTGGTCAAACAACGAGGACTGGGGCTATTCAAACCACATGAGTCAGAATACCATAGACAGGGCTTATGCCATCGCAGGAAGCCGTAACGGTATCACGGCTCTGTACTTCTCACGTCCGTCCTCAAAAGTCAAGGACAATATCAAGATCGGCGAAAAGGGCAGCACACACTTTACTTCAAAAGAAGTAGCTGCCGTCAATCACTTCAAAAATGCTCTCATCGGTGAAAAGGACTACTACACAACAGGCGACAACTGTGCGGTAGTATGCCGTGCAAGCGGTGCTGTCGTTGTTCTCGGCAGCGGAAGCGACCGTGACGTAACCGTTCCCAACGGCGGCGGCACTACAAAACCCGGTACATACACAGACGAGATCACAGGCTCTACCTGGACTGTCACATCATCGACTATCAGCGGCCATATCGGAAGCACAGGTATCGCTGTTGTCTATAACCCGAGTTCAAGACCGGTCCCCGGTTCGGTTTCAGTTTCTCCAACATCAGGCAGCTTCGTTAACACTATGTCTGTAACGCTGACTGCAAATAATGTTTCAAACGCTTCCTACACAACAAGTGAAGGCGATTCCGGCACATTTACCGGAACAAAGACCATCACAGTCGGCGCAAAAACAAGCGAAGGAAGCTCTGTTACAGTTACCGTCAGCGGAACCAAGGAAGACGGCACAAATGTGACCGCAACAGGATCATTTAAGAAAAAAAGCGAAAGTGATCTTGTTACGGTAAACGTAGACAACTCCGTCGGAAACTGGAGCAATGTCTATGCTTACGTCTATACCGGCGAAGGTGAATCCGCCAAAAGCATGGCTGCATGGCCGGGCGTTAAGATGACTCAGAGCGGAAAATACTATACCCTCGATGTCAGCGGCTATGAACAGGGAAAAGTAATATTCAATGACGGTACAGGCTCAGCCACGAACCGTTATCCCGAAGACATGAAGCCCGGACTATCCATAGGCGGTTCTTCAAAGCTCTTTACAATGCCTAACAAGTGGGAAGAGCTTCCGGATACACCCGTCAAAAAGCTCTCCGTTTCACTCTCGGCTTCACCGTCAACCGTAAAAGTCGGTCAGGCAGTGACCATCACCGCCACACCTTCAAATGCCTCCGGTACGGTAAGCTATTCATACAAAGCCGGTTCGGAAACTATATCCGGCTCAGGCTCGTCCGTGACGTGGACACCTTCCTCCGCAGGTTCAGTGACCATCAGAGTTACGGCTTCCGATTCAAGCGGCTCAGCAACCGCCAACACAACAGTTACCGTTCAGAACGGCAGTGATACTTCAACACCAACCGTAACCTCAAACAAAGCAAGCGGTACAAGCTTTACTACAGAAACATTTGATATCACTCTCTCACTCAGCAATGCAGTAAGCGGTACTTATTCCGTAGACGGCGGTCCGACAAAGAAGTTCACAGGATCACAGACCGTTACTATCGGTGAAGGCAAGATCGGCGACAGCACCGTTAACGTCACTGCTACCGCAACAGGCTCAAACGGCACAACAAAAACTTATAACTTCTCATACGAGAAAAAGTATGTCGTAAAAACATCATCATCTTCCGCACCTTCCGCAAACACCAAGTATGTTACCAACCCCGACGGGGCATTGGGCGCTAAAAAAACTATCACAAGCGCAAAAGACTTTACACCTGACACCATGATCGCACGAGGCGTTGCAAACGATGACCCCGCTGCATTCAGAGGAACTCACGAAGCTCCGAAATTCGATCAGTATGCTCTCTATGCGGCATGGGACGATACCAACCTCTATGTCGGTATCCAGTATGTAAATGTCATCGACGTTGTAGACCCCGCTCAGGAATCACCACAGACCGGCAGAGGCAAGCCAAACGGCGCTGATGCGGATATCCCGCAGATGATACTTCTCGATGTCAAGAGCGGCGACTACACTGATGGTTCTACAAACAATCCCACACAGCCCACTGTCTGGAACACTAACATCACCTTCGGCGCTAACACAAAGGTCGACAGGGTCATCATGTACTCTCCTAAGGAAGGTATCGACAACTGGGGCGTATTCCCCGTACATAACGGTATTATCGACTACGAGAGCGACCAGACCTATACCCCCAAATATCAGGTACCTCTTCCGGGCGCTTCCATAGCATGGGAGGATGGTTTCTTCCTCTCAACAATGGACGGCATAAACGCCAACGGCTACGGCGGATATAAGCCCGCAGACCTTGAAAGCACCTCAGGAAAATGGGTAGACTTCCTTACCACCAACCACAGCACCAAGCATGATACATTCTGTATTATGACAATGCCCCTTAAATATCTCGGCATCACAGCCAACGATATCTCTTCAAACGGAATAGGTCTTATGGCTGTCGCTACATACGGCAGNNAGCAGCGGCATCGGCTGTCTGCCCCATGACACCGTAATGCTCGACAATGCGACCGAGCCTTATGAGCAGGATGATTCCACATCCGGCGAAAAGAGCGACGCAGACCAGATAAACGTTCCTCTTGCTTCTGTAGGCAAGAGCGGCGGAGATATCATTATCCCGCCTAAACCTGATACTCCTCTTCAGGTAAACTTCGGCGCTGACAAGTCCGCTCCTCAGCTCCCGACTGCCTCTCTTAAACTCAAAGGTATCGGTATCGGCGGTAAAGCACCTTACACATACGCTTTCTATGTAGATGATACTAAGGTTCAGTCTGCAAGCTCAACCGATTCTTATTCATGGACTCCCGGAACTGCCGGAAATCACACCATCAAGTGCATTATCACCGACTCCACAAATGCTTCCGCTACATCTACAAAGACTTATACCGTTGAAAAGGCCGGCGATGACCCCATACCTCCAACAGCACTTTCAAATAATTCCACTGTTTCGGCAACAAGCATAAAGACCGGAAGCAGCGTTACTCTCAAAGGCACAGCTTCGGGCGGTACTCCGTCTTATCAGTATGCTTTTTACTACAAGTTATCCTCGGCTTCATCCTATACGACCATAAAGGGATTCAGTTCAACGGCTTCCGCATCCTTCTCGCCGTCCGCTGCGGGTAAATATACCCTAAAAGTTACCGTTAAGGATTCCGGCGGCAATTCTAAGGACAAGACATTCACAGTTACGGTCACAAAGAGCGAAACTACCACAGCTCTTACAAACAAATCCACCATCTCTGCAAGCACCTTAAAACTCGGCAGCTCACTGACAGTAAACTGCGCTGCATCCGGCGGTACTACTCCTTATAAGTACGCTGTATTCTATAAGAAGTCCTCTTCCACAAGCTATACTACCGTACAGGATTACAGCACAAACAAGACCGTCAGCATCAAGCCCACTACTCCCACAGTTTATAACATCCGTGTAAAGGTCAAGGATGCAAAGAGTACAGTCAAAACTCTCGATTTCGACATTGCTGTCACAAATCCCGAAGATAATACCCTCAAAAACACATCAAAGCTCTCTGCGGCCTCGATCACAAATGGCAAGAGCGTTACCATCACCGGCTCTGCTTCCGGCGGAAAAATTCCTTATAAGTACTCCGCTTTCTATAAGAAAAGTACGGATTCTTCCTTCACAAAGATCAGAGACTACAGCACAACAGCAACAATGACCTTCAAGCCCGCTTCTACAGGTACATACACCATCAGGATCAAGGTCAAGGACGCTTCCGGAAAGATCGTCAGCAAAGACGCTACTCTTAAAGTAACTGCGGCAACACTTGCAAACGTTTCCACCGTTTCCGCAACAAAAGTAGAACTCGGCAAGAGCATTACCATCACCGGCAAGGCTACAGGCGGTACAA
>DBWG01000019.1 GCA_002308635.1 Ruminococcaceae bacterium UBA1244
GTGTGCCGTTTTATAATGACATGCCGGAGTTCGAGAGAGAACCTCCGGCATTATTCATATCCTACAGTGTGTATGACAGGCCTGCACAGTTCGGGGACGGTGACGAAGTGACAACAAGATATTTCGTTACAGTAAGCATTTTCGCAAGGTCACACACATCTGCGGATGAAACCTACGATGCACTTAAAACTTTTATGAAAAACGGCGGTTTTTGCCGTTCGGGCACAGCGTATATTTCAGATAACAGTTTTCCGAAATATCACAGGATAACTGCCGATTACAATATTGATCTATGAAAGGAAAGATAAAAATGAGCGATTATTCAGGCAAAACAAATATTAACGTACAGGAAATCAAGATTATACCCATAACAGATGAGGACGAGGGAACCTACGACACAACAAATGCCGTTGACCTCACCGGCAGGGCAAAAAGCGTATCGTTTACTCCGAATGTCAAAAAAGCACAGCTTTACGGAGATGGTGAAGTACAGGAAACAGTCATTGATACGACAACAGGCACACTTACACTTGCGCTGAACTATCTTACTGATGCCGACAGACAAAAGCTGTTCGGCGAAACAGCCGAAAAGGGATCGAACGTGGTAACGGGCGATGAACAGCCTGTTCCGTGCGTTGTCATATTCAAAACACTCTGCACCAAAGACGGCAAGATCGTAAACCTCTACAAGTTTTTCACTGTTACATTTTCACCTAACGAGGAAGCAATACAGCAAATAGAGGACAACATAACATATTCCACCGTACAGATCACAGGAGAATACAGGGTAAACAAGCACAATAGATCGGTGAGGGCGACAAGAAGACATGTAGATACGTCTGTATCGGCAAATACGACTATCATTGAGAGCTGGTTCACTACACCCGAATATGTAGGTCCCACACAGTAAGGTGAAAACATGCTGAAAGACCTTATCAAAAATTACAGCGTTATACATATCGGCGGCAGGGAGTATCGTGTGCGGTACTCCCTTAATGCTTTGCTGTGCCTTGAAATGATATATAAACCGCTGTCGGAAATACTAAAAACCGACTGGAAGGTGTGGAGCATTGATGATGTTATACACCTCTGTCATGCAGGAATGTGTGACAGAAAGTGTAATAAAAGGGCAGTGAACGCACGGAGATTTGAGCTTATAAAGCCGGAGCTTTCCGAGCTTGGAAGTCTGATACAGGTGTCAGACCTTCCGCTTTTGCGTCTTGAACTTGTGACAGCTGTTCTTGACAGCCTTCCGCAGACACGGGGAAACGGTAAGAAGCCGGAAGAAAATCCGCTTGCAGAACGTCAGATGAGGGCTTTTTATTGTGACATTATGCACCGTCCGGAAAAGGAATTTTTTGAAAGTACTTATCGTGAGATAGACGGCCGCATGGAAGATTATCTTGTTGCAAAGGGTCTTAAAAAGCCGCCTGCCGTTATACAGCTTGACGACTAAACGGAAAGGACGGTGATAAAATGGCAAATCGAGGTTGTACCGTCAAATTCAACGCCAACACAAGCGGTTTAAAAAAGGGCACCGATGAAGTTATCAACAAACTTAACGAACTTAACAAAAAGCTTGTTGACAATCAGTATAAACAGCGTGATTCAAACAAAGTTATAAGCGATGCCAAAAGGGAACTCAAAAAGCTTCAGGAGCAGATAAAAGACAATGACAAGGCGACCGATGACGAGAAAAAGAAAATACAAGAGCTTAACGATACCATCGAGCAGGAAACGTTAAAGCTTTCTCAGCTCCGGACAGAGCAGATTTCTATAAAAAATATCATTTCCGAAACAAGCAAAGAAATATCCGGAAACAATAAGGAATGGACGGTACTCAAAGCCACACTTGCAAATCTGGCGAGTGATACGCTTGAACTGCTCGGTTCAAAGCTTTTGTCTGTCGGAAAAGACATTATTCAGACCGGCGAACAGTTCAGCAGTTCGATGTCAGAAGTCGCTGCTATTTCGGGAGCGACTGCCGAAGAACTGAACAGGATGGAAGAAGCCGCAAGGCTCTACGGCTCAACAACAAAGTTTTCGGCAACGGAAGCCGCAGACGCACTGAAATACATGGCTCTTGCCGGATGGAGTGCACAGCAGTCTATAGACGGACTTCCTGCCGTACTTGACCTTGCGGCAGCATCCAACATGGATTTAGGCAGGGCAAGCGATATTGTCACGGACTACATAACAGCATTCGGGCTTGAAGTCGAGGATGCCGCACACTTCGTTGATATAATGACGTATGCGCAGAACAACAGCAACACGACAACAGAGATGCTCGGTGAGGCATATAAGAACTGTGCAGCTACGGCGGCGAGCATGGGCTTTACCGTTGAGGAAGTCACAGCAGCATTAATGACAATGGCTAATGCCGGAGTAAAGGGCGGCGAGGCAGGTACAACGCTTAATACTTTGATGACTCGTCTTGCAACCAATGCAAAGAATTGTGCTGACGAACTTGGAGAACTGGGAGTTGAGATATACGATTCTCAGGGCAACATGAACAGCCTTTCCGATATTTTGAACAAGATGATCGGGGCATGGGCTGATCTGACGGAAAAACAGAAAAATAATCTTTCAAAGGTCATTGCAGGAACAAATCAGTACTCAGGCTTTCAGACAGTCATGCAGGGACTTTCCGA
>DBWG01000036.1:0-4975 GCA_002308635.1 Ruminococcaceae bacterium UBA1244
CTGCGAACAGCAGCAGTCGGAAAACGAGCATGAAAGAATCGTTGAGGAGTTTATGGAAAAGGCACGGCAGTACATAGAAATGCCGGAATTAACACCAGAACTGATTCACACTTTCATTAACCGTATAGATGTTTATGAAAAACCTGTGAAATATTCAAGAACTCAAGGAAATCCGATAACGATATACTACGCCTTCGAAATGACCCGAATTGAAAAAGCTGCGATAATGTTCGGAAATCCGGAGGATGATTCTGATAACAGTGAAGAACAAGATGAATAAAATTTAGACAAACAGAAAAAGCACATTCCCGAAAGTTTCTGCCTTTCGGGAATGTGGAATGATATAATTCTCCGTTAAGAACAACTCGCAGATGTGCCGGGGCTTATTATTTTACTCCCCTTTCTCTACGAAGCGCAGGTTGTTTTTTCTGCGTTTGCGGGTTATCATTACTATAGAGAAAGGAAGTGAACAGCAATGGATCAATATGTAACAGGCGAAATGATAAAACGTCTGAGAGAAAACAAAAAAATGACACAGCACCTGCTTGCAGAAAAAATGTCCGTCAGCGATAAGACAATTTCCAAATGGGAGACAGGACGAGGATATCCTGACATTTCGCTCATCGAACCGCTTTCCGCTGCTTTGGGCGTATCCGTCATTGAACTGTTCGCCGGTCAGAACGTGGTGAACACAAACAAAGCCTGCAATATGCTGAGGATGAAGCTTCACGTCTGCCCCATCTGCGGGAATGTGATACAAAGTACCGGAGAGGCCGTCATAAGCTGCTGCGGACTTACTCTCCCCGCTTTGGAGCCAGAACCGGAAGACGAAGCCCACCGTCTTCACTTTGAAAAAATCGAGGACGAATATTATGTTACCATCCCTCACGAGATGAGCAAGACCCATTATATTTCTTTTATCATTGCAGCAAAGGACGACAGCTGTGAGCTAAAAAAGCTTTATCCGGAAGGAAACAGCGAAGCCCGCTTTAAGATCAGCCGGACAAGATATTTCTATTATTACTGCAACCGGCACGGGTTGTTCAGGGTCAATGTACGATAACAGAATACCCCTTTTGTCAGCAAAGACAAAGGGGGTATTTTTTATTCAACAAAAAATATTCTGTTTTCTTTCCGAGGAGCAGGCTGCGGGTTATCACCGTCATAATATCCTACCGCACAGTGACCGATGCCTTCATAATCGCCATCGATGCCAAGCGAGCGAAGAAACGCCTTTCCCTTTTCGCTTTCAAACTCTTCCTTGGCACGGTGTATCCAACAGCTCCCAAGTCCCAGAGAATGAGCCGCAAGCATCATTTCGCCCATAACAAGGCTGCCGTCATATATGCAGGTCGGACGGCTTTTGTCTGCAAGAACAATGAGTATTGCAGGCGCACCGTAAAACGGGTCAAATCCCTCTCCCCATCCGCCTATCATGCGGTTCTGTTCCGAAAGCTCATCACGGAGCTGCCTGTTCGTTACGGCTACTATGATAACGCCCTGACTTCCCCTGCCGCTTGCGGCATAAGTGCCGGCTTCTGCTATTTCGTCAAGAAGCCCTTTCGGGACAGGATCGGATTTGAAACTGCGTATGCTCCTGCGCTCCTTGATTGCCTTTATAACTACGTTCAAAGCTGTCTCTCTCCTTTCAGTTTATCCCATTGCGCCGTTTTTGTCACGCACCTCAATGTAGAAATCCCTGTAGATGACCTTTGCACCGGTCTCGCCGTCACAAAGATATACTCTTACATTTCCCTCACAGGGAGAATTTCCCGTGATGCGCAGCGGAACGGTATCTCCGTCGATCTTTTCAAAAATGCCTGTTACATCGGTAGTAGCACCAAAAGCAAATGAGAAAAACGGCTTTTTGACTGTCTCCGAAGAAAATGTTATATGAGTCGTGATGGTGTCGCCTTCCATCATAACGATCTTGTCGTCTTCAAGCATCATTCCGGCTTCAAAGTTATTCACTGTAAAGGGTTCGAGACCATTGTTGACAACGAGCTTTACTGTTTTCGTGTCAGCATATACGGAGCTTGTGACCACCCTGTTATACTTCGGATATGAACCGTATGTTTGATCTATATTTACGTGCCAGCCGCGATTCTGGATATCAGTGAGCGCATCCTCCATTTCCCAGTTGGTATAATCCACATTACGGAAATACGGATCATCCGTTAATGCAGCCGTCCGGCTGGTCTCACTGACGGGTTCATACTCTGATACTCCGGCGTAGCTTGATTCCTCAAAGGAAATATCCGTAAAAGAATAGCTTGAATGGGAATTTTCTTTCTCAGTCCTGCCCGTCACAGATGTTTCCGCACCGACAGCACTTGTATTTGATGTGCTGCTGCTCTTCGATGACGGCTTTCTCGTCAGCACGATCAGCATTATCACTGCGGCTGCCACAAGTACAACAGCGATAAGCGCTATGATTATCGGCTTTTTGGAGCTTCCGCCGTTCTGCTGCGGTGCGGCAGGTCTGACGCTGTTCTGAGACATACTTGGTCTTGTCATTGTACCGTCGCCTGTGCCGGAAACGTCATAAACAGGATTTACGGAATTCACTCCGCCCTGAACCGCCTGATTATTAACAGACGGTCTTAAAGACGGCAGCGACTGCTGCGGAAGAATGGTCTGTGACTGAGGTATGGGCTGCTGTGAAAACTGACCCGAAAGAGGCATCTGAGGATTCTGGGCAGCGGGTCTCTGGGGCTGCTTTCCTTCAAGAAGATCTTCAAGTGCCTTTCTCATTTCCTTCGGAGTCTGGAACCTGTCCTCCGGTCTGAAAGCACACGCCTTCAACACTATCTGTGCAAGATAAGGATTTTTGCAGTAGGCAGGCGCAGGGATAGGTTCTCCCTTAAAGCGTCGTATATTTGCTTCCTCCTGTATCTCGGAACTGATGGTCTTTACATTATGCGGCAGGAACGGCCCCTTGTTGCCGTTGAGAAGGCGGTACATTACAATACCGAGAGAATAGATATCCGCAGTGATATTGGCATTATGTCCCTTTGATATTTCCGGAGACATATAGTTGTATGTGCCTCTGACGGTCATTCCTGAGCTGCTTCCGGAAAGTACCTTTGATTCGCCGAAATCGCCCAGCTTATAGATGCCGAGGTCGCTGACAAAGATATTTGCGGGCTTGATATCCCTGTGTATCATGTGATGGCGGTCAAGGATCTCAAGAGCGGAACAGATATCTATGCCGACCTGTATTACATCCTTTTCATAGAAGCTGTGTTCACGCACATACTGAGTCAGGGCGGAAAGATATTCCATGCGGATAAATATTTCATATCCTGTACCGTCCATTCTGGGTATGATACAGTGATCTTCGTATGACACGATATTGGTATGACCCTTCAGCGTATAGCAGAAGTTGATCTCTTTTATGATCTCGTTCCTGATGGTGTCGTAGTAGAGAGAAACGGACTTTTCATCGGATACTATTCCCTCATCAATGAGCGTCTGGGGACTCATGTTTTCTCCGGGAATAGTTATATGCTTTACCGCAGCTATGTATGTATTGTCATATTCTGTTTTTTCAGCCCTGTAAACAGCGCCGTAGGTACCCTTTCCAAGAAGCTCCTTTAAATACCATTCGCCCCACAAGGGGGAAAAATCCATAGCATCAGACATAGTTTAATGTCACCTCATTATTTGATACTTTAATATAAGTTACAGTATATCATACAGAATCTAATCATTCAAGCTTATAAAACAAAATTCACACAAAAAAATCGGGAAAGACACTCCTTCCCGATTTTGATACAGGCAGCTTTTACAGCACCTGACCGCAGTGCGGTCAGCCCTTGTAAGCGATGTATATATCACTTATTTTGACATTATCCTTTGTCTTATAGCGGTATATCACGTCAAAATCCTCAAGGTCATACTGCCCCTTCATCGTCTTTATTGACATCTGAGCATTATTGTCCAGATCCTCACGTGTTTTTTCGAGATTTGATCTGTATTCATCAATTTGAGCTTGTGTGAGACCGCTCATATTCATAGTATATTCAAAGACAAGGATATCATCTTCTGAATACATATCCAAATCAGAAAATACTCCCGGATACTGCTCCTCCAACGCACTTTTGGCACTTGATACGGACAAAGATTTAAAGAGCTTTCCGTCGCTCGCAGCCATAAACTCGTCAATAGTTCTTAACGCAGCCTTTGAAGCTTCGGGAATACTCGTAACAATGGAATGTGACTCCTCACGGCTTGATTCTTCCGTCCGTGACTGTTCCCTGCTTTCCTCATACACGGAGCTTTCGGGATAGGATACTGTCCTGCTTGCTTCTTGCGAAGATTCCTGATAAGAAGGAACACTTGACTGCTGACCGGAAGGTGTGACGCTTGATGAGCTGTCATTATTTTTTCCGGAGTTCAGAGCAAGTATCAGCACAACAGCCACAGCGATAGCGATGCCTGCACCGATAAGTATGCCTATGAGCAGGCTCTTGTTCTTCTTCGGAGGAGGTACAGGCTGCTGATAAACAGGCTGTGCGGGCTGAACCGACTGGCTGTGCGGATCAACATAAGCCGGAGCCTGTGACGGTCTGTAATAGTTATCCTGATACTGAGGCGGAACGGTCGGAGCATCATTGCGGTTGCTGTTAATGAGCAGGGATTCAAGGGCTCTTTTCATCTCATTCGGAGACTGCCATCTGTCCTGTCTGTTGAACGCACACGCCTTCATGATTATTCCCGAAAGCGCACGGTTAGTACAAAAAGCAGGCGGCGGGAAAGGTTCACCCTGAAATCTTCTGATATTTGCCTTCTCTGTGGATGCAGAATCGACAGGCTGACCTGTTACAGGAAGAAACGGCGCACGGTTGCCGTTGAGCAGCCTGTACATTACAAGACCAAGCGAATATATGTCTGCCGTTATATTTGCAGGCTCGCCTTTTGAGATCTCAGGCGACATATAAGCATAAGTTCCCCTTATGGTCATGCCGAGAGA
>DBWG01000036.1:5107-6522 GCA_002308635.1 Ruminococcaceae bacterium UBA1244
GCCTGACAAAGATCAATTCCGAGCTTGATGACATCATTCTCGCTCATCGGATGAGTACTCTGATATTTTGTAAGTCCTGTAAGAAGCTCCATACGGATAAAAACATCATATCCGACACCGCCGCTTTTCGGGATTATGCAGTGATCCTCATAGGATACGATATTGGTGTTTCCACGGAGCGTATAGCAAAAGTTTATTTCCTTGATTATCTGGTCACGCAGATTATCACAGTAAAGCGAATATGTCCTTTCATCTGTTGCGATGCCGTCCTCGACAAGAGTTTCTTTTGTAACGTTTTCGGGAGGTATGGATATATGCTTTATCGCAGAAAAATACCGGTTGCCGTATTCATTTTTTTCCGCCTGATAGACTGCTCCGAATGAGCCTTTGCCGATCAGCCCTTTTATGTGCCATTCACCCCAAAGCGGAGAAAAAGACATTATGTTCATATTTGACATGACCCAACACTCCTATCAAAATTTCTGAGATGCTGATTCAATTTGTATATACATTTTTACTATACCATAATATCCGGCTTATTTCAAGAAATATTAAATATTTGCCGTATTTTTTACACCCGATAAAAACGTCCTGCCTGAAACCAGATTCCGGGCAGGACATGAGGATCATTTTTTTATTACGGCAGCAGACATCCTTCTTGTCTGGTCGTAAACATATTCAAAGCGTTCCATATCATAGGTTATGCTGCACCCGTATTCCGGGTCGTTTACAGTGACTGTTCCGTTGTCGAGGTCATAGCCGATGAGCGTCACGCAGTGTTCATTGGTGTACCACCAGTATTCATAGCCCATGTACGTAATGTATATCTCGTCATCATCGTTATACGGATCACGGAGTGAGGACGTACTCCACACCAGCACAGGATATCCTTTGTCGATCAGCTTAAAAAGATCATTCAGTTCAGTTCCTGTCGTATCCGCAGCCGCAAGCGGGCGTGAGTTTGAATAGATATAGTCTTTTGCCGAGTTCACGAGTCCCGGAGGAAATATACCTGCTCCGTATTCGTCAAAAGGAGTGCCGCAGAAGCCGGTCACGATATCTCCGTCACAGACAAGATAGTCAGAGGCTATATCGGTAAGCGAAAGAGATTCCCCAAGATAGTTGAGTGCCATTGTCAGCGAAACACACTCACAGCCGGTAGGAAGCTCCGGATATTGATAAAGAGGCACAACGTCAAGCAAGACTGCCCTTTGTTCAAGTGTGCCGTTGAGTATCTCCCCGACCATCAAAGCGTCCTCATCAGGCTCAGGCAGTACTTCGTCCTCGGACGGTTCGGAAGAGGACACCTCACGACGGTCAGGCAGATCATTTTCTGACGGTTCCTGTTCGTCAGGCTGTTCATATTCCGACGATTCCTGTTCGTCAGGTTGTTCATATTCCGACGATTCCTGTTC
>DBWG01000036.1:6579-12743 GCA_002308635.1 Ruminococcaceae bacterium UBA1244
TGTTCGTCAGGCTGTTCATATTCCGATGACTCCTGTTCGTCAAAAGCTTCTGAGGAAGATATTTGTCCGTTTTCTTCTCCGGAAGCAGTCTCAGACGCAGCAGACTCTGTAAGAGAGCTTTCGCTTTCAGACTGCTGAAATATTTCAGAATTCTGAACAGCACCAGGAGCTGTATCTAAAACTGCACTTTTCACTTTGTCCGAACATCCTCCGGCAGCAAGCAGTGCAGTAATGATAATTGTTCCAACAACGATCCTATAAGGTTTCATAGTATATCCCTTTCATTACATAATCTGTACATTACTGTGTATTTTATCACATTTCGCTGCCGTTTTTCAATGTCACAAATAATAAAAAAACAGGAGGTGTTCCCTCCTGTTTTAGTACTAATCATCTAATGATACTGTATATTCCCTAACAACATTACCGCTGCCGTCCTTATAGCGGTAAATGACCGAGAATTCCCTTACCTTTTTTTCATCCATGATAGTCTGAATACTTCTCTTTAAACTATCCCTCTGAGCCTCTATATTGCGGTCCAACTCATCCAGTTTACTCTGATTCACGTATGCATCCTTAAATATGACCTCAAAGACCATTGTGTCATCGCCTTCGGCATATACGTCTCCGCTGCTGAATTCGTTGCTAAACTTTAGCTGAAGCTGAAAAGCTAAAACTGCCTTCTTTCCGTCTGCGGTATCGAGAAATTCCCTGACAGACTGCTTTGCAAATACAATATTATATAAAGCAATACCAAATATCACCGCTGCCGCAAGGCTGATAGAAATAATGATAATAAACTTCTTTTTGCTTTTAGGTCTTTGTATGGTCACGGTATCTACCGAAGAAAAGCCCTGTGAAGAAAAACCCTGTGAAGAAAAACCCTGCGAAGAAAAACCCTGTGAAGAAAAACCCTGTGAAGAAAAACCCTGTGAAGAAAAATCTGACGAAGGATTATACAGCGGTGCATTCTGGTCATAATTATCAAGTGAAGGATCATAAAGAGGAGCGTTTGGATCATACTCAGGTTCGGGGTTATATGTGCTGCCGCCGAAGCCTGACTGAGACGATGAATCATTGCCGTTATCGTTAAAGCTCATAGAACCGGTGCTGCCGTAACTATCATCCGAACCAAAGCCGCTGTCAAAAGAGCCGCTTGCAAAACCCGAAGATGTTTTTCTTTCAAAATCCGACGACGATCTGCCGCCAAATTTAGAATCAAAATCGTTGTTCATTTTTTGAGCCTCCTGTTATATTTTATTGTCACTGCCTCGTACATTGTAACATAGAAACATTTTAAAATCAACACAAAAATAAGGACAGTTTCTTTCAGACACACAAAAAACGGACCCGGCAAACGCTGCCGGATCCGCAAAAATCCAAATGAAGAAACCTAAGACATTAAAGCTATAACTTTACCATCGGACTCATTCCTAACAATCAATCTCATGATTAAAAAGGCTCATAGTAACGAACCGTAAAATCTGCGGGTATTACATGGGACTCATTCCTTATCCTGAAATTCTATATAGAAAACTGCCAACAGTTATGATCCTATCACAAACCGAAACGCATACGGCAGAAGATCTGTTCGCCAACTGCCTCAAGCAAAAACTCTTAATGCTCCGCTCACAAGCTGACCGTTGTGTCAGCCCGCATGAAATCGACAGATAATCAAAATCACACGAAGCTTTCGGTTCATAACGGAGGAAACGTCTTGTTCAGCCTCTCAGACACCATTCCCCTATGGACTAAGGGACAATCCCCGTGTGTCGGCGGTTGCGGCAGAAGCTGAGACGCTGCTGCCCTATATTCAATTGTGAGATTCAAAAAGTCAGATACCCTGCTGCCGGAGTGAAACGAAAGAATTGATATCGGCAGCGTGACCGTCATCGTCGGGCTTCTTCATACAATTCAAAGACCTTTCCGAACTCACAGCATAAACAGCTATACTAAAAGTGACATCCGACCGGAGCCGTTTCAAAAAACGGAGCAGACGAAGCTCAAACTCATCAAAAGTTCTGTTCTTAATCTGTCTTATCCTTGTTGAAGACACTGCACCAAGAGGCGCAGTCAAAAATCTGACAAACCGGTTCTATTTCGCCCATCGGAGCTTGCCTCCCTTCAGTGGATTTGATCAAGAAGAGCCGATCCCTCAAACCGAGACCTGTTCAGCAACACTTTCTTTCTTGCTTGCTCTTTCTTTATCTTGATTATATTATACCACGTATTTATGAAATGTCAATAGTTTTTTTGAACTTTTTTAAAAATTTCTATATTTTTTCTATGGTATTTGAATGTATTTTTGGCAGATATCTGTATATTCCGGAAGCTTTATCACATCCTGTGCTCAGGAATGTCCCAGCCGGTCAGACGCTTTCATAATGAGACCGCTTTTCGGCAAAGTTTTTGTTGACTTATTATTAAAAGTATCGTACAATGATATTAAATTCTATCAATACTAAGGAGTGTTTATTAATGAGCAGCACAGAAAACGAAGATATCTTTGACGCAAACCTTATCTCACTGGTCGATGAAGACGGTAATGAATATGAGTTCGAGATCCTTGATGAGATCGACTATAAGGACGGACACTACTACGCCCTTATGCCTTTGTTCGATATGCCGGAAGATGGCATAGATTCCGAAAGCACATATATGATCTTTGAAGCAGTCGAGGATGAAAACGGCGATCCTCAGCTTGCGGAGATCGAGGATGATGAGCTTCTTGACGAGATCGCTGAGATCTTTGAGGCAAATTTTGACGCTGAACCCGAGGATGAAGAATAAAAAAATTTAAGAAAAAATAAAAAATACTCTTGATTTTTTTCGTCCTATATTATATAATAAATTCAACGGGAACAGATAAATTTGTTTATAATTTCTGCCCAACTCGTTGCATGCGTCTTTATAACCCTACAACTTTTTTAAAGGGAGCTCGTCTCCTGCAGCGGACTTCAGACCTCCCGCACCGGCTTCGGGCCGATGTGGACGAAGGGAGTATGAAACTTCAGGGAGAGCACCCACCTGCTACTTCTCGTAGGCAGGTTATTTCAGACGCAGACGGTTGGGTGGATTTTTTTCTTTACGGATCATTGATCCGTATTTTTTTGCTCAAAATACAAATATTCTCCTAAGTGTTACAATATTGTAGTTGAAAAATCCGTACCAAACTCTTATAATGTATTTGTAATGGATAAGCGCCCTTATTGCGAGGTGATGCTATGTCAGTAAAAATAACAAAAAACAAGACCCTTCTTACTATTATCGTTATCGGTGTTATCCTTGTCACAGCTATGATAGCTATCCTGATAGTTCTTGGCGTACAGAGAAAAAACGCAAGATCTGAGGTCGATGTTACAGCAGACGATCTTACGGCGGAGCAGGTCGTTTCAGGAGTAATAAAAAAAATGAACTATTCAAATCTGACTCTTATCGAAAACATCAAGGGATATTATGATAATTTCCCGATGGACGCAGTCTCGGATCATGCGCTGTATGTTTCCGGAAAATCAGGACCGGAAGTTGAGCTTACCTGTTTCGTCCTCAAGGACGGATACTCCTGCTCGGATATCGAAGCTTCGATAACGGAGCATACAAACGAAAAGATATCTCAGGTCTCTGTTCAGGGCTGTTCCGCAAAAGTCAAAGGAAAGTATCCCTATGTATTCGTTGCGATTGCACAGGACAGTGAAAGCGCCGTAAGCGCATTTGAAACAGTCCTTAATGACAAAAAGCGTGAGCTTGAACAAAATTGAATAACATATAAAAGATCAAGCACATTCTCCTCAGCGGAAAATGTGCTTGTTTTTTGTGCTTTTGAATTATTTGATAAGCGTCTTGCCGTCCATTTCTTCGGGCTGTGAAAGTCCGAGGAGCTGGAGCATTGTCGGAGCGATATCTGCAAGTCTGCCGCCGTCACGGAGTACGCACGGATGGTTTACTACACAGAACGGAACAAGATTTGTTGTGTGGGCGGTGAACGGCGAACCGTCATCGTCGATCATTCTGTCAGCGTTGCCGTGGTCGGCTGTAATGAGAGCTATACCGTCCATCTGGGTGATGGCATTTACTACCTGTCCTACACAGTCGTCAACAGCTTCAACCGCCTTTACGGCAGCCTCAAATACACCTGTGTGACCTACCATGTCACAGTTTGCAAAGTTGAGGATGATAACGTCATACTTGCCGCTGTTTATTCTTTCAACGGCATTCTTTGTTACCTCATAAGCGCTCATCTCGGGCTGAAGATCATAAGTTGCTACCTTCGGTGAAGGAATAAGGCATCTGTCCTCGCCCTCGCTTACCTTCTCAACACCGCCGTTGAAGAAGAATGTTACATGAGCATACTTCTCTGTCTCGGCAATTCTGAGCTGTGTCAGACCCTTTGAAGAAATATATTCACCGAATGTATTTACGAGTGATTGAGGCTTGAATGCAACCTCTACATTCGGCATCGTAGCGTCATACTGTGTCATGCAGACATAGTTCAGCGGGAAGAAGCCGTTCCTGCGCTCAAATCCGCTGAAATCGGGATCAACGAATGTACGTGTGATCTCTCTTGCTCTGTCGGGACGGAAGTTGCAGAAGATAACCGAATCGCCGGCTTTTATCGTTGCGTTTTCGGCGCATACAACTGGTACAACAAATTCGTCCGTAACGCCGTTTGCATAAGAATCGGCAACAGCCTGTACCGGATCGTCAGCCTTTACACCCTCGCCGTATACGAGAGCGGCATAAGCCTTTTCTACACGATCCCAGTTTGTGTCACGGTCCATTGCATAGTAACGTCCGGAAACGGTAGCGATCTTTCCGACACCGATCTCTTCAAGCTTTGCCTTGGCTTCTGACATATAGTCCTTTGCGCTTGAAGGCGGAACGTCACGTCCGTCAAGGAAGGTGTGGAGATATACATTCTTTACGCCCATTTTCTTAGCCATTTCGATAATGCCGTAGATATGGGTAATGTGGCTGTGAACGCCGCCGGGTGAAAGAAGTCCCATAACGTGAAGGGCTTTTCCGTCTTCCTTAGCGTTGTTCATAGCCTTTAAGAGTACTTCGTTTTTAAGAACTGAGCCGTCCTTTATCGCCTT
This sequence comes from Ruminococcaceae bacterium UBA1244, assembly GCA_002308635.1. Taxonomy (GTDB): domain Bacteria; phylum Bacillota; class Clostridia; order Oscillospirales; family Acutalibacteraceae; genus UBA1213. The sequence goes on from DBWG01000036.1 coordinate 11,673, forward strand.
GCTTATTCTTGTAAGCTCCTGATAAACGACACGTCCTGCGCCCATGTTTGTATGTCCGACCTCACTGTTGCCCATCTGTCCGTCAGGAAGACCAACGTCCATACCTGATGCTGCGATAAGCGTTGTGGGGTTCTGGGAGAATATCTTCTCCATGTTGGGCTTGTTTGCTTCACGGATGGCATTGCCGAAATTCGTGCCGATGCCGAAGCCGTCAAGTATCATCAATATCAAAGGCCTTTTCATTTATTCTGCCTCCTGCTTGTCTTTTGAATTATTTCTGAAGTTTCTGCGTTGTAAATTCGGGTGCGCAGGCTCTGCGCCGGTCACGCATCAGCCGTTGCTTGCTGCATCAAGGAGTACGCCGAAATCAGCAGCCTTGAGTGAAGCGCCGCCGATGAGTCCGCCGTCAACGTCAGGCTGTGCAACGAGTTCTGCTGCGTTCTTCGGGTTCATTGAGCCGCCGTACTGGATAGTAACAGCATTGGCAACTTCCTGACCATAAAGCTTTGCAAGAGTTGCACGGATAAGAGCGCAGACCTCCTGAGCCTGTTCGGATGTAGCAGTCTTGCCTGTACCGATAGCCCATACAGGCTCATAAGCGATAACTGTCTTTTTAACATCCTCTGCACTTACATCAAAGAGATCAAGCTTGATCTGACGTGCAACAACTTCTTCTGTAATATTGCACTCACGCTCCCAGAGAAGTTCGCCGACACATACGATGGGCTTGAGTCCTGCCGCAAGAGCAGCCTTTGTTCTCTTGTTTACGGTCTCGTCTGTCTCACCGAAATACTGTCTTCTCTCGCTGTGGCCGATAACTACGTACTCAACACCAAGTTCAACGAGCATATCAGCTGAGATCTCGCCTGTGAAAGCGCCGCTCTTCTCAAAGTGAACGTTCTCTGCGCCTACCTTAACATTGCTGCCTGCGGTAGTGTTTACAGCTGTCTCAAGGTTAGTAAAGGGTACGCAAGCGATGACCTCGACCTTACCCTCGGCGTTTGCAACGAGTGGCTTGATAGCCTCGAGGAGTTCTTTTGCCTCGGGACGTGTCTTGTTCATTTTCCAGTT
>DBWG01000106.1:0-3675 GCA_002308635.1 Ruminococcaceae bacterium UBA1244
GCAAAGAAGTTGCAAAGGTCGGTTTGATATACTGATTACAGACCAAAGGAAAACACAACCCACAAAAAACAATCATAAAGGAGATAATCACCATGAAAAAGACAGTCAACACCACAGAAAGCAAGTCCACCCTTAACACTATCAACACAAACAAAAAAGGAGCGATCACTATGAAAAAGACAAGCATTAAGAACAGAGTTATGGCAGTAATCCTCGCCACAGCAGCAGCGCTCTCCATCTGCACAGTCGCTATGACATCGACAGCAATGAGCGTTACCGTAAACGCTGCAAGCATTGAAGAGACCGGAAAGAAAATAGGCATCGACGCAGCAGACGCCGCATTCGATACCATCGCAGATCTGTTCCCCGGCGGAAAGATCCTGTTATCCCCCTTCAAAACCCTGTTCCATGCAGGCGTTGACGACAAGGACCCCACAGAGATCATGAACGAAAAGCTGGATCAGATCGACAGCAAGCTTGACCAGCTCTCCGAAAAGCTTGACGACCTCAACGAAAATATCAACAAGAATACAGAATGGATGGCTCAGAAGGTTCAGAACACAGCCGACATGAGCGAGCTACGTTCAGACTTCAAGGGACTCAGCCCCCAGCTTGCAAAGTTCGTTAAGGACGTCAAGGCTATCGAAACAAACAAGAACCTCAATAAAACACAGAAAATAATGCGTCTTGCGGCTCTGACCGATTCAACGAGATATGACAACATCACAACCTACGTTTACAACATTATGAAGTCAATTGCCGGCACTGACCCCGCTTATGTAGATATGTTCAAGGCTCTTTACACAAAGGAAGCAATCAACAGTATGTTTGCAAGAGAAGCCTATCAGGCAGCTCTCCCCACAGCAGAAGCTCTCCTTACCCAGTATGTTTCCGCAGTAGCTTTGATGCAGGAGTGTCAGACGGCAACCAAGGCGGTTGCACAGTTCAACGAAAACAACATCAATGAACTCAATACAACCTATGACCTCAACCTCTATCTCAACTTCGATCAGTATAGACATTCTCTTGATGACAATGACGCTTCCGATGCTCTTGTAGCCGCAGCGATCGGTGCAAAGAACTTCAAGACAAAGTATGACAGACCGGCATACATCAATAAGAACGCCAACACTGCAGGCAGAGAGTTATGGCTGGATTACAAGAAAGGCTATGAGTATGTATGGTCAAAAGACAAATGCGATCACATCAATATCGAAGGTCTGACTAAATCGAACGTTCTGACAACCAAAGAGCTTACAGCTATTGCAGATCACGTCCGCACAAAATTCCCATCAAGAAGTATGTATGAATACCTGATAACCGATATGGGCGTAAAGGCAACCATGACCGGAGACAGCTACATCGTCCTCGACGATAAGGTAACCGTCAGCAAAACAAGAAATTCCAAAATAGACAAATCCTTCAACGACGTATATGACTGCAAGGGTTATGACAGAGTCGGTACGGTAAAAGCCATCCGCATGGGTGACAGAAGCAAGAACGTCGTTGACCTCAAGCTCTTCAGCTATCAGTCATGGGATGACGACTGGATGTCACGGATGTTCGGAACATATTACGATATCGAAACCAGCACAGCAGATCTCTTTTGTGTAAAAATCGTCACAGTATTCAACGCTTAATAGTATTATTCAATATATACCGCATAAATTTAACAACCCCGTCCTGTCTGAATCTTAGGCAGGACGGTTTTGTCATGCTGTAAGTACTCAGTATAAATCTTCATCAAACAGAAAATCAGCCCAGGAATACTGGCTCATATATTCGTTCTGATAGGCATTGACCGCGCCGCCGTCCAGCTCCTTGAACCGGTAGTAATCGCAGTCCAGCACCTCCGGATTGACAGCAAGGGCGTTGTAGCTGCGGACGACCGCGTCCTCTGCGCCTACAGCCTTCAGGCTTTTCAGCATGGCGTATATGTAGGTCTGCAAAAGGTTCTGGAGCTTCTTGTCGTAGGGCTCGTCCTCAAAGATCGCGGCAAATATCTCCCTCGTGGTGCAGGAGGTGCCTTGCTTATGTATAAGGTAGGCGAACACCTCCTTCGACTTGCTGCGCTCAAAGCGTACATGAGCGCCGTCCGGCGTGAATACATCGAAGTTGCCGAAGCACTGCACTCTGAGTTTTGCGTTCTTTTTCGGGATGATGGGAAAGCGCAGGTCGTCAAGCTCCGCCTTGACCTCCTTGACGGTAACGGGCTTCATGATGTAGCCCGAAGCCTTCATGTCCATCGCCTGACCCTTATATTCCGAAAAGCCCGTCACAAAAATGATGTTCATTTTCCGGTTGATCTCCTTGAGCTTCTTTGCCACCGTCACTCCGTTCATCCCTCTCATGTGGATATCCAGAAACGCAACGTCACAGCCGCCCTTTTCGGCCTCATCCAGCAGATCGTCCTGATCGTCAAAGCCCAGCACCTCGGCATCCGGCCTTGCTTTTTCCACCGCCATCTGCAGCATTTTCAGAGCAAGCTCCTCATCGTCAAGACACAGTATTTTCATTTGGCTGACCCTCCTTCGGTAATATTACGGTCGCGGTCGTACCCTCGCCCACCGTGCTTTCTATCCTGATCTCGCCGCCGCACATATCCTTTACGCGGCGTATGGTATTTTCCATCCCCACATGGGAGCGTCCGTCATCCTTCCTTTCGGCTGAGGTTTCAAAGCCCACGCCGTCGTCGGAAATTATGACTTCATAAGCGGTTTCTGTCTCACGGGCTGCAATGGTGACAGTGCCGCCCTTTTTCTTCATGCCCACGCCGTGCTTGACGGCGTTTTCCACAAGGGGCTGGATACTGAGCTGCGGCAGAACAAAGTCCGTGGCCTGTATGTCGTATTCGATATTCAGCTTCTTCCCGAAACGCAGCTTTTCGATATACAGATATTTTTTAAGGTGTTCCAGCTCCTGCTCAAAGGGAACGGGCTTTGTCTGCTTGAGGGAATCCATATTTCCTCTCAGATACTTTGCAAAGGTGATGGTCGCCTCCTGGGCCGTGTCGGGGTCGATCTGACACATCATGGCGATGGAAGTCAGCGCATTATACATGAAGTGGGGCTGTATCTGACTGACCATGACGCTGACCTTCGCTTCATACAGCTCCTTCTGCATCTGCTGATAGCGGATGGCTTCCTTATACTGTCTGCGCAGATCGAACACCAGCCGGACTACCTGTGCGATGATGGACAGCAGCAGTCCGTATATAAAGAAGTCTGAGCCGGGAATGCCCACGATATGCTCGAAGATCTCGAGCACAAGAGAAATAACAAGCGGTATCCATGATAAGATAAAGAACATTCTTTCCTTCATGTTCTCCTTCTTTGCCCTGCCGTATTCCATGTTGAGCATGACCAGCATCACAACGGTATTCACCGCTATTAAAAAATTAACGTATGTGCCGATGGTTATAATATCTGCCACAGCGGTAAGATGGAGTATCGCCGTGGCTGCCGTGACTGCGGCAAAGCCTGCCGCCATTGCGCCCGCAACGGCCCGTGAGACCGGCAGGGTAAGGTTTGACCTGAAATATACGATCATGGAGATCATAAAGAATTGTCCCGTCATCTTATCTATCAAAGGACACATCGCGTGGTCGGTGATCCACATAGGGAGGTATCCGCTGATATTCTGCAAGACCATATACAGTCCCCAGAAAAAACACAG
>DBWG01000106.1:3698-4180 GCA_002308635.1 Ruminococcaceae bacterium UBA1244
GTCAGATACTTATAGTCGATCTTTCCTAAAATAAAGCTGGCAACCGGAAAGAAAAACAGCCCGAAAAGACTTACAATGATAAACAGACCGGCAGCGGGAAGAACGTCTCTGAAAAGGCGCNNNTGGCTTACGGTGAACATAGTGAGATCGCTGAACCCGTATGGCAAATGCTCATAAGGATTTTTAAACTCGAATACCATTTCGGTATCTTTATCAATCCCAAGTTCCTTTAGATCCGATACCTTAAAAGCGTATGATGTATATCCGGGTGTGCCTGGCATATCATACTCCAGCGGGTGCATCTTTTTCATATTATCAATAAACCGCTGTTTTCTCTCATCAGTATAAAAGTCTTCACNNCGCCTCATCAAAGTACTCTTCACACATCTCATCAAGAGTCTGATATTTATGTTCCATGATAACCTCTCCGCTTGCGGTGCTCCATTTGTACCAGAGGTTTTTAGTCGAGAAGGATATTTCCT
>DBWG01000106.1:4276-6225 GCA_002308635.1 Ruminococcaceae bacterium UBA1244
GAATACTCGCCCTCAAGCAGCATATATGGCGTCTTTATAAGATCTATATTCAAATACAGCCGCATAGACAGCCATGTCATACCAATGAGCATTACCACAGTCAGAGCTATAACGATAATGGCCAATGCTCTGCTTTTAAAAAATTTCATCTTTCGTATTTCCTCCGGATAATCTTTGTATCATTATAACATTTGTGCGGCGAAATGAAAAGTTTGTCTGAAAATTTTTTTGAACGCCCCGATGTTTGCAAAGAATTTGCAAACATCGGTCTGATATACTTTAGACACAACAGAAGAACAAAACACCCCGGAAAAAAGATTTGAAAAAATTTCAAAAATCTTCAGGTTCTGCAAAGAAGTTGCAAAGGTTGTTTTGTTATACTGATTACAGAACAAAGGAAAATACAAATCCGAAAAAATAATAAAACAAAAAGGAGAAATCACCATGAAAAAGACATTTAACACCAAAGAAAACAAGTCCACCCTTACCACAACCAACGCAAACAAAAAAGGAGCGATCACCATGAAAAAGACAGGTATAAGAACAAAGATCATCGCAGCAGTCCTCGCAGCAGTTACAATATGTTCCGTAGGAACAATGGCATTTAGTGCATCGGCCATGACAGTTAACGCAGCTTCCATTGATACAACTACTATTTCACAGGAATTGGAGGAATACGGAGACGCAGCCAAGAACCTTCTGAACAGGATCACCGACAAGGATCTTGAAAAAATGAAGCAGGTCGGTATTTCAACACTCCTTGCCGGAATCGCAGAGTTTGTACCCGGCGGCAAGACCCTCAATCCGGCGTTGCAGGCGGTTCTGGGAAGCGCATTCGGAAACAAGCAGATGACTCTTGAGGATATCGACGGCAGGATCGACGAGCTGTTCGACAGAATAGAGCAGTTTGAAAAGGATATGAAAAACGAACTGAAAAACATCCTCTCTATCGAAAACTTCGACTATTCCGTATTTACTCCCTTCAATTCCGAGATACAGGGCATCATCAACGGAATCAAGTCTGCAAAGAAGTCAAAGAACTATACCACAAAGCAGAAGTTAGCTATTATCGCGGCGCAGATAGACAGGGACATCGAGTGGAAAAAGGGCAATTCACCCTTTGTCGGCTTCACAAGCGTATCCAAAAAGCTCAACAATGCAAACCTTGTTGACAGGAACGATATGTTCACCACCATTTATAACTACTTCAAGCAGCGTTCCATGTTCAGCGGTGAGGCTATCGACAAGGCGAAGGTTGTCATGGACGGTATCATGCAGAATTACATGGCGGGTTATACGGTTCTGATGGAATGTCTGTCATCCCAGCTCATGGTAAATGCCCTTGAGAACAAGGACGGCATCGACAGCTACTATCTCGACCACATCAGCACAAATACTGACGAGATTCTGGCAAAGATCGCCGAACTCAACAAAACTGTTCTTGGTGAAACAATCGTTGTAAGACAGGAAATCGTGAAGGATGCGTCCAATATCATCGGATATGAAACAAGGATAATTCCCGGTGTCTGCGGTTATACGGCTCCGGTATACGGAAATAAAACGGTAGATGTCTATGAGCTTGACAGCAAAAACACCGTCAGCGCAAAGTACAATAACATTATCAACACAAACAGAAAGATCTTCGTCAACAAGGGCAAGGCAAACAAGCAGATCAGCTATATCGACGTAACCAACCACGGTTCACTCTACAGCAAAAATGAAGATCAGGCTGTAGGCTCCTTCAACAGCATGGTACTTAGCGGAAGCTATCTCTCCGGCGGCGATATCAAGGATCTTGCAGCATACGCAAAGTCAAAGGGACAGACCATCCGTCAGCTGCTCAACGCAAATGGCTTTGACACAAGCAGTCTTCCTCAAAACACATATCTTGTAACCGCAAAGGCTTATGATGATATGGGTGTAAAAGACTTCCTCTCGGGCATTGTCGG
>DBWG01000137.1 GCA_002308635.1 Ruminococcaceae bacterium UBA1244
CTTGAATGTGCCATTATGATAAAAGCCGCCCTTGCCGACTACGGTATCGAACAGAAAGACACCTGCGACGGCGAAGACTGCTTTGTAGAGTGCCGCTGATAAAATGAAAAATTTATGTGACCTGCCAGTAAATGCAGCGCATTACAACAATTCCAAACTCCACATTAAAAAACTTCGGACGTATCAGGAGCAGCCAAAGCAAACCTTTATGGTTTGAGACCCGGTCAATCTTGATTAAAGTGGCTGCGTTTTAAGTTGACGGCGGAGGCACTCCGCTCCACACTTTTAAAAAAGTGCTTGACACAGAGCGGAAAGTATGATATATTATTTTGGTAAAACAAAGTAAAGCAAGGCTTTCACCTGTATGGTTTCGTCTGTTACGGGTCAATAGTGAGGAAACCCTTTGAATGGGTATTTTTATGCTGTTGATGTGCGGATAGTCGGGTGACTGTCCGCACTTTTAGTTTGTTTATATTATTCGTGGAGGTGCTTTAACATTAGCAAGCAGGAACTTCAGATCAATGAGGAAATTCGTGACAAGGAGATCAGAGTAATAGATTCAGAAGGCGGTCAGCTTGGGATCATGTCCGCTGCAAAGGCGCTTGAACTTGCGACCGAAAAGAATCTCGATCTTGTAAAGATCGCACCTCAGGCTCAGCCGCCTGTGTGCAAGATCATGGACTACGGCAAATACCGCTTTGAACAGGCAAAGCGAGAAAAGGAAGCAAGGAAAAATCAGCATATCGTCGATATCAAGGAAATCAGACTTTCTCTTAACATCGACACACATGATTTTAACACAAAGCTCAATCAGACTCAGAAGTTCATCAAGGGCGGCGACAAAGTAAAGGTTTCTATCCGCTTCAGAGGAAGAGAGATGGGACATCCTGAACTTGGCACCGAAGTGATGAAAAAATTTGCCGAGGCTTCTCAGGAATTTGCGAATGTCGAAAAGCCTGCAAAGCTTGAGGGACGCAGTATGATAATGTTCCTTGCACCGAAAGCAAACAAATAATTCCAAATCTAAGGAGGATCTTAATATGCCAAAGATCAAGACTCACAGCGGCGCAAAAAAGCGTTTTAAGCTGTCAAAAACCGGAAAGGTAATTCGTGCACACGCTTACAAATCACACATCCTTAACAAAAAGACTACAAAGCGCAAGAGAGGTCTCAGAAAGACCGTTGCTGCCGATAAGACAAATGTAGCAGCAATCAAGCAGCTTATTCCTTATAAATAATCAGCGGATTGTGTATGACGAAAATAGTATTATCGGAGGTAATATAACATGGCAAGAGTAAAGGGTGCGTTGGCAACACGCAAAAGAAGAAAAAAGGTTCTTAAGCTTGCAAAAGGCTATTGGGGCGCAAAGAGCAAGCACTTTAAAATGGCTAAGGAAGCCGTAATGAAGAGCGGCAACTATGCTTATATCGGCCGTAAGCAGAAGAAGAGAGATTTCAGAAGACTCTGGATCGCTCGTATCTCCTCAGGCTGCAAGGCTAACGGCACAAACTATTCAACATTTATGAACGGTCTTAAGAAGGCTGGCATCACTCTCAACAGAAAGATGCTCTCAGAGATCGCTATCGCAGATGCAGAGGCATTTACCGCTCTCGTAGAGAAGGCAAAGGCAGCTCTTTGATCTGACACAAAACGCACCTAAGACTTTTTTCTTAGGTGCATTATTTTTTATCGGAGAATAATATAATGAAGAGAAAAAACATTGTTCTTATCGGAATGCCGGGCTGCGGTAAAAGTACCGTTGGAGTTGTTCTTGCAAAAACGATGGGATACCGCTTTCTTGATGCTGACCTCGTTATTCAGGAACAGGAGGACAGGCTCCTTTGTGAGATAATCGAACAGGACGGTCTTGAAGGCTTCCTACAGACAGAGGACAGGATCAATTCCTTAATAAATGTTAAAAAAACAGTTATCGCTACCGGCGGCAGCGTTGTCTATGGAAAAAATGCGATGAAGCATTATAAAGAGACCGGTATCGTAGTATATATAGACCTGCCGTATGAGGAAATAAAAAACAGGCTCGGAGACCTTACACGCAGGGGCGTTGCGATGAAAAAGGGCGAAACGCTCCGTGAACTTTATGATGAAAGAAAACCGCTTTATGAACAATATGCTGATATTACTGTTCATGGCGGCAAAATTTCAATATCTGAAACGGCGCTCAGAATAAAAGAGCTTGTTTTTGAATATATTCGTTCAAACGAAAACGGGTGATGAAATGCTGATAACAAGCAAGGATAACGACATCATAAAAGAGGCTGCAAAGCTGATGCAGAATGCGAAATTCAGAAAAGAAAGGGGTCTTTTTGCAGCTGAGGGAGTGAGACTCTGCACAGACGGTGTTATATCCGGTTCAAAGGCTGAATGTTTTTTATATACCGAAAATGCAGCTAAAAAATACCCGAAGGAATTTGAATTGATATGTGCGTCTGCAAAAAAAGCTTATGCGGTGAGTGAGAGCGTTTTTAAAAAGATATCGGATACGACGAACCCTCAGGGCTTTTTTTGTGTATTTGATATACTTGACAAAAATAACAAATTGGATAAAATTAGTATTCAGGGGCGCTATGCTGCGCTTGAAAATATTCAGGACCCGTCAAATCTTGGAACGATCCTCCGTACTGCGGAGGCTCTCGGAGTAGACGGTATCATATTATCGGGTGACTGCTGCGATGTTTATTCTCCAAAGGTCATCAGGGGCAGTATGGGAGCTGTTTTTCGTGTGCCGATAAGGATAGAAGAAAGCTTCACTGACTATATAAAAAGCCTTTCGGAGAGCGGTATCGTTACTTATGCTTCAACTCCCCATGAGGCGGAGAATATCAATAACGTGGATTTTTCATGCGGAGGCATCATGCTTATCGGGAATGAGGGCAACGGACTAAGACCTGAAACTATTGCCGCCTGTACAAAAAGCGTCAGGATAAATATGAGGGGCAGGGCAGAGTCACTCAATGCTGCTGCGGCTGCTGCGATATTGATGTATAAACTTCAGGGCTGAAAACGCCCGCTTCATTACAGCGAAACGGAGGTAATTATGGAAAAGCTTGTTTATGCCGTGTGGCTCCATTCATGTCTTGGAACAGCTTATCCCCGGATAAGGAACGTTCTCGGACAATTTGATGATGCCGAACACGTATTTCGGAGCGATGAAAGAGAATTGAAGCTTTCGGGTGCTTTTACCCCGAAAACGCTTCAAAGGCTCTTAAAAAAGAATACCGACTTTGCAAAAAGGATACTTGAACGCTGTAATGAGCTTGGCCATGATATCCTGCTGTACAGTGATAAGGATTATCCGGATTCTCTCAGGACTATCGAGCTGCCGCCGCTTTTGTTGTTTGTCAGCGGCAGGATACCAAAGCATGAAGGACTTAAAGTTGCGGTTGTCGGAACAAGAAAGGCCACCAGACTCGGCAAGCAGGTCTCGTTTGAATTCGGCTATAACCTTACAAAAAACAATGCCCTTGTTGTCAGCGGAGGCGCAGAGGGCATAGATACTGCCGCTCACAGCGGTGCGCTTCATGCAGGAGGAAATACCGTCTGCGTTTTGGGATGCGGGATGTGTCACAAATATCTTATGGTAAACGCCCGCATGAGAGATCAGATCTCGAAGCACGGGGCCGTTATCTCTGAATTCATGCCGGACGATTCTGCCGCTTCATATACTTTTCCAAGACGGAACCGCATAATATCAGCATTGACCGACTGCACCCTTGTTGTTGAAGCGGGAGAAAACAGCGGTTCACTGATAACTGCCGGTGATGCGGCAGAGCAGAGAAAAGCGATCTTTGCCGTTCCCGGAAGTGTTGATAATGTACGTTCCGCAGGTTCTAACCGCCTTCTTGCTGCGGGTGCAAAAGCTGCAATAAACTATATGGATATTCTGAACTGGTACCGTTCCGAATACAGTACATTTGTCCAGAAACTGAAAAAAGAAGATATTGACGTTATCAGGATGAATAACAGGACAGAAAAGGATATCACAAAGCTTACGCCGGAGGTTGCTCTGGGTGCAATGGAAAGGCTTCCCGACAGACCTTCAATAAAAGCAGATCCGCCTGCTTTGCCTCAGAATAATAACACGGCGATATCCGAAAGTGAAGAAAGCTCCGTCATAAAAATACAAAAACCGAAAAAAACAGATAATATTTTTAAAGAACTGTTGACAGAGACTGCCAAAACGGTGTATGATACAATTTCGGAGGCACCTTCAGAACCGGAAGAGATCAGTCAGAAAACAGGACTTGATATCAGTGAGGTGCTTTCGGCACTTACCGAACTGGAGATAAACAATATTGTTGAGCTGTCCGGCTTCGGAAAGTATAAAAGAAAATAGTTACTCGGAGGAAATCTATGTCAAAGCTTGTAATAGTTGAGTCGCCTGCAAAGGCAAAGACTATCAAAAAATACCTCGGTTCCGATTTTGAAGTCGTTGCTTCAATGGGACATATCAGGGATCTTAATCCTAACAGGCTGAGTGTTGATATAAAAAAGAAATTCACACCAAAATATGAAGTGATAAAGGGAAAAGAAAAGCTCGCTGATGATCTTGTGAAGCTTGCCAAAAAAAGCGACTATGTTTATCTTGCGACCGACCCTGATCGTGAGGGAGAAGCTATCTCGTGGCATCTTGCTTATCTTTTGGGGCTTGATCTTGACGACAGCAACCGTGTTACGTTTAACGAGATCACAAAAACCGGCGTGACAAACGGAATGGCTGCTCCGAGAAGGATCGATATTGACCTTGTGAATGCTCAGCAGGCAAGACGTATCCTTGACAGACTTGTCGGATATAAGCTCAGTCCGTTCCTTTCGCAGAAAATCAGAAAAGGTCTTTCTGCCGGACGTGTACAGTCTGTTGCGGTACGTATCGTTGTTGACAGAGAAAATAAGATACGTGCTTTCAAGCCGGAAGAGTATTGGAGCATAGATGCAAAGTTCATTCCAAAGGGCAGCCGAAAGGCATTTTCGGCAACACTCTATGCAACAGACGAAGGAAAGATAAAAATTTCCAATGAGGAAGAAGCTAAGAAAATTCTTTCAGAGCTTGAAAAGGAAGAAGAATTTATAGTTTCAAAGCTGAGAAACGGAACAAGAAAAAAACAGCCTGCACCACCCTTTACAACCTCAACACTACAGCAGGAAGCTTCAAGAAAGCTGAACTTCCAGTCCAAAAGAACAATGAAGGTTGCACAGGAGCTTTACGAAGGCGTAGAAATTCCTCAGATGGGAGCAGTCGGTCTTATAACCTATATGAGAACCGACTCGCTGAGAATTTCAAATGATGCCATAGCAGAGGCAGGCGAATATATAAAGGGAAGATGGGGAGAAAAATATCTTCCCGAAAAACCGAGAGTTTTCAAGACGAAGGCAGGGGCTCAGGACGGACACGAAGCAATACGTCCTACTATGCCCTCTCTTGAACCCGAAAAAATAAAATCCAGCCTTACAACAGACCAGTACAAGATGTACAAGCTGATATGGGAAAGATTTATAGCCTGTCAGATGGCTGAGTGCATACAGAAAACAACCGGTGCCGAAATAACAGGCGGAAAATATATTTTCAAAGCTACAGGATACAGAGTCGAGTTTGACGGCTTCACTACACTTTATGTTGAGGGACAGGACTCCGAGGAGGAAAAACAGACGGAGCTTCCTCCCCTTGAAAAGGATATGCAGGTACGTCCGAAGGAAATAGTACCCAATCAGCATTTCACGCAGCCGCCTGCACGTTTTACCGAAGCTACTTTGATAAAAGCTCTCGAAGAAAACGGCATAGGACGACCTTCCACTTATGCGGCAACCATATCGACAATAACTTCAAGAGGATATGTAAAGCGTGAGGGAAAAACTCTTTATCCCACAGAGCTGGGAGAGGTATCAACAAAGCTTATGCTTGAGCATTTTCCCAAGATAGTAAACGTAAAGTTTACAGCACAGATGGAGGAAAGACTTGACAAGGTAGAACACGGCGAGGAGCAGTGGGCAGAGCTTCTCGAAAGCTTTTACGGTGACTTTAAGGAAACTCTTAAAAAAGCAAAAGAGGATATGAAGGACGTAAAAATAAAGGTTCAGGACGAAGAAACCGACATCGTATGCGAAAAATGCGGAAGAAAAATGGTTGTGAAAACAGGAAGATACGGAAAGTTCATAGCCTGCCCCGGTTATCCTGAATGCAAGAACGTAAAGAACTTTGTCGAAACCGTCGGAGCAAAATGTCCTAAGTGCGGAAACGGCGACATAGTGATGAGAAAATCCAAAAGAGGCAGAACTTTCTATGGTTGCAGTAACTATCCTGAATGTGATTTTGTATCGTGGACAGAGCCGACAAACGAACGTTGTCCCAACTGCGGAGGAGTTCTGTACAAGAGAAAAGGCAAGGTAACAAAGCTGTACTGTGCGGCAGAGGGCTGCGGCTTTTCAAAAAACTTTGAGGAAAACGGAGTATGAGC
>DBWG01000018.1:0-1942 GCA_002308635.1 Ruminococcaceae bacterium UBA1244
ATGATAATGAAATCCCCGTCAAAGGATATAATGAACAAGATGGGACGTTCGGTGCTTGCGCTTTATTCATACGATGAGTGTCCGGACGATACCTCACTTGAAAATATAATGCGTCAGTCGATACAGCTCCTTGCATCTATGCCGACGATAATGACCTACGCTTATCAGGTCAAGAAAAGAGTTTTTGACAAGGAAAGTATGTTCTTCCATCCGCTTGACCTTGGACTTTCTACGAGCGAGTCCATACTCAGGACACTGCGTCCCGATATGAAATATACGGATACGGAAGCAAAGCTCCTCGATCTTTGCATGATACTCCATGCTGAACACGGCGGCGGAAACAACTCCACCTTTGCTGCAAGAGTGCTTTCGTCTTCGGGTACGGATACTTATGCGACCGTATCGGCAGCGATAGGCTCTCTCAAAGGTCCCCGTCACGGCGGCGCTAACCTTCGTGTCCGCAGCATGATGCAGGAACTCAAGGAATGTGTGAAGAACTGGAACGATGAGGATGAGGTATATAATCACCTCGCATCAATAGTCCGCAAGGAAAAAGGCGACGGTTCAGGACTTATCTACGGTTTCGGCCACGCTATCTATACTTTGTCGGATCCCCGTGCAGTGATCTTGAAGCAGACCGCTGAAAAGCTCGCTCACGAAAAGGGAATGACAGAGGAATATGAGCTTTATAAAACAGTTGAAAAGCTCACTCCGAAGGTATTCGCAGAGGTAAAGGGCAGCAGCAAGATCATCTGTCCGAATGTGGATTTTTATTCCGGATTTGTCTATGATATCCTCGGTATCCCCAGCGACCTGTTTACTCCTATGTTTGCTGTTTCGAGAATAGCCGGATGGTGCGCTCACAGGATCGAGGAAGTTACATACGGCGGAAGGATCATCCGTCCCGCTTATCGTGCTATGGCAAGCTCAAAAAAATATGTGCCGATCTCTAAAAGATGAAAAATATTAAGGAGTGATTTTTAATGAATCTCAAAAAGCTGATCATTCCGGCCATCGTGCTTACGGTACTTGGCGGAGCAGTCAAGTATTGCGATACCTTTCTGAATGTATACGGCAGCGGATTTTTTATGAGCAGCAGGGTGTGCAACTGCGTTTTTGCCGTTATCGTGATACTTCTCTATGCTGTCGGGTATGCTCTCAGCATCTCTGACAGAAAAAAGGAATTTCACATCGAGCCTCAAAAGAACTTCTGGTGCGGAGCATTTGGATTCGTTGCCTCTATAACTCTCATCGGCGGCGGCGTTATCGGGCTTCTTTCACTCAACGGAGAAAACCTTCTGGTCAATCTCACAGAAGTGGCAGGCGGATTTATTCTCCTTTATGAAGCCTGCATTTCGTTTACGGGACAGAACGGTCTGAAAAAGATCCCTGTTGCCCCGCTTATACTCCCGATCTGGTGTACGGCACGTTTCGTTGATATGTTTGTAGACTACACTCACTATGCTCTCGGAGCAAGAGAGATATTTGATCTTATAGAAGTCGGCTTTATGGTCATGTTCCTGTTTTATCAGGCAATGTTCTTTGCCGGCATCAACAACAGGATAGCCGTAAGAAGAGCCACCGTCTACGGTACGGTCTTTATGATGCTTGCGCTTATTGTTCCGATAGATCTCTTTATCAAAATGGCAATGGGCGGTGATGCTTCATCAAATATCGACACCCTTATCGTTGAGCCTACGATCACAAATATCATCGCTTATACAGGCGACCTTGCGCTTTGTGCTTATGCGTTCTTCTTTACAAGGGAGATCGTCAGAAACGCAGAAAAGAATCTTTTAAAAGTTGAGGAGACTTCGGCCGTAACTGAAACAGCGGAAAAAACCGAAGCCGTTTCCGAGCCAGAGACAGAGGAGAAGACCGAAGCCGATTCTGAGCCTGAAACAGAGGAAAAGACGGAAGCCGATTCCGAGCCTGAAACAGA
>DBWG01000018.1:2021-3554 GCA_002308635.1 Ruminococcaceae bacterium UBA1244
GAAGCCGATTCCGAGCCTGAAACAGAAGAAAAGACAGAAGCCGTTTCCGAACCTGAAACAAAGACTGTTTCAAAGAAGAATAAGAAAAAGAAATCGAAGAAATAACTGTGACGTATCGAAGTACGCATTTCCGAAAAAAGGAGATGCGTACTTTTTTTGAAAAAAATTTAACGGTATTTTGGCTTTTGTGAGAAAAGAATCAGGCTTGAAGCCATATTTTTCCTGTAATGGAAATGCTCCGATAAAAATTATAACATTTTTAATAAAAAGAAGTGTAAAAACACTTGAAATTTATCCAAAATTAAGATATTATATAGGTATGTAAATAGAAGTTTAGTACAAAGGAGTGTTTTGTATGCAGATTGCACCTGATAATGATAATCGCTCTGAACTTGAATTGTTTCACAGCGGAGAAAATTATCATGCCTACAGGTTTATGGGCGCACACAGGATGAACATAAATGGTGTTGAAGGTGTTATGTTCAGGACTTGGGCTCCGAACGCAAAATCGGTTTCCGTTGTCGGTAATTTCAATGACTGGGATCGTACAAGGAACTGGATGCATCGGATCTCGGACGGCGGTGTCTGGGAATGTTTCATTGGGGAGATCGTTGATTCCTATGCCATCTATAAGTACAGCGTTGAGACTTATGACGGAAGTATTGTAATGAAGTCGGATCCGTACGCTTATCACTACGAAACTCGTCCGAATACTGCTTCTGTCTATCTGAACCTTGACGGGTATGAATGGCACGATCAGGAATGGCAGGAATATAAAAAGAACCATGAGTCATACAGCAGCCCGATGAATATTTATGAAATCCATGCAGGTTCTTGGAAAAAGTATGCGGACGGCAACTATTTCTCATACGGCAAACTTGCCGACGAGCTTATTCCGTACTGTAAAGAAATGGGCTATACCCATATCGAAATGATGCCTCTTACAGAGTATCCGTTCGATGCTTCGTGGGGCTATCAGGTAACGGGTTATTATGCCATAACTTCAAGATACGGCAATCCCTTCGACTTTATGAACTTTGTCGACAGGTGTCATCAGGCGGGACTTTCCATCATCATGGACTGGGTCCCGGCGCATTTCCCGAGAGATGCTCACGGACTTGCAAGATTTGACGGAACTCCCTGCTATGAATATGCCGACTGGAGAAAAGGCGAACATAAGGACTGGGGAACTCTCGTTTTTGACTACGGCAGAAACGAAGTAGTTAGCTTCCTTATTTCAAGCGCAATTTTCTGGATGGATTACTACCACATCGACGGTCTGCGTGTTGACGCTGTTGCTTCGATGCTCTATCTCGACTACAGCAGACGTGACGGTGAATGGGTGCCCAACAAGTTCGGCGGCAAAGAGAACCTTGAGGCTGTTTCTTTCATTCAGAAACTCAATGAGGCAGCTTTCCATTTCTATCCCAACGTACTTATGATCGCTGAGGAATCCACCGCATGGACAAACGTTTCACGTCCGACATATATGGGCGGTCTCGGATTCAACTATAAGTGGAACATGGGCTGGAT
>DBWG01000068.1 GCA_002308635.1 Ruminococcaceae bacterium UBA1244
TCAAGAACAAGCTATCTAAAAAGGTTAAGTGCATCTTTTGGAGAAGAATGGGGAACAGAAAAGACAAATAGTTTTCTGGATCTTGTATGGGAAAGAATTTTCAAGCCAAATCTTCAAACGGATGATAATACCGGGTTCAGGATGAAGATTGACGCTTTTAAAGTATTCAGCATTTATTCCGATCCTGTAGACGTTTTCAGATGCGAACAATGCGGCAGGGTTACATCTGATAACGTAGGGAATGTGTGCCCAACATACAGGTGTACCGGTAGACTTGTTAAATTCGATATCAATAGTCTTAATGACGATCACTACTTTAAACTTTACAATAATCTGGATATTTACGATCTCAGAATAAAAGAACACACCGCACAACTAAGCGTAGAAAAAGCAAAAGAATATCAGGAAGAGTTCATCAATAAAGATATAAATATTCTGAGCTGCTCAACTACTTTTGAGATGGGTGTTGATGTAGGTGATCTTGAAACTGTAATGCTTAAGAATATGCCACCTACACCTGCGAATTATATACAGCGTGTCGGACGCGCAGGAAGAAGAACTGACAGCACAGCGTTTGCCTTGACATTTTGCAGGACATCATCACATGATACGAATTTTTTTAATCGTCCTACAGATATGATATGCGGTCAGATACAGCCACCGTTTTTTAAAACCGTTAATGAAAAAATTGTCAGAAGACATGCTTATGCAGTTTGTCTGTCAGAATTTTTCAGAGCTTATCCTGAGAGCTTTAGCGATGCTGACACCTTGATGATTACAGATAAATATGATCTTCTAAGAAATTATATTAGAGTAAGTAGAGATCGATTATGTGAATTGATAAAGAAATCTGTGCCAAGTGAACTATATTGTAGGATAGATCAATGGCTTGAACGTTTGTTGTCTGAAGAAGGTGAACTATCAATTGCTCACGATACATTGAAAAATGAGATCGAACTTCTTGAGGAAGAACTAAACACAGAAAAAAATATTAGTTCGATGAAAGCATCATCATTTGATAAACTGAAAAGGATATCGGGGGCTATAAATACACTGAAAAAAGAACCAGTTATTTCATTTTTGTCAAGATATAATCTTATTCCAAAATACGGCTTTCCAGTTGATTGCGTTGAGTTGCGCGTAAGAGGAGATTTGATAAAAAAATCCAGTCTCAGACTCGAAAGAGATATGAAGATCGCAGTCGGAGAGTATGCACCCGGTTCACAGATTATTGCAGACGGAATGATCTATACGAGCAGATATATTTCTAAGCCACCAAGCAAAGAACGTGAATGGAAGATATACGCTTATGGAAAATGCACGAATCCGCTTTGTGAGAATGTTAACGTCAGAATACATACTTTTAATGAGGAGATCAGCATAGGTCAGTGTTCATTTTGCGGAGAAGAAGTTCAAAAGATTGGAGAATTTATTGTTCCTGAATCAGGATTTATTGCTGAAAACCATGCCGAAAAAGCTTATACAAAGAAACCAGCCAAAAACTATGTGGGATACATAAATTATATTGGAAAGATTCAGGAAGAAGAAAACCGGATTAGAAAAACACATTTTCTTTGTGATAAAAAAATAGAGTTGATATCTTCGTTTGATGATGAACTACTTGTGTTGAGCAGATCAAGTTTTTATGTTTGTCCAATCTGTGGTTACGCTGAAAAAGCAAAGGAACAAAGCACCATAAGCAGAAGAAAAGCAGTACAGCACAAAAGACCTGGGGGATATGCTTGCAGACCCAATAATATGCAGTTGTATTCTTTAGGACATACTTTCAGGACTGATGTTGTGAGAATTGATTTTTTTGAAACAACAGATCATGTTGGAGAATTATCTGTACTTTATACTTTACTTGAAGGAATCAGCAGAACACTAAAAATAGAACGTTCTGATATCGATGGATGTGTTCAAAAAATCAAAACACAGGACGGTTATGCGGAGTCATTTATAATATTTGATAATGTTCCTGGAGGAGCAGGTCATGTATCAAGAATTATGAAGCTTGAAAATGATGAATTCAGAAAACTTCTCTTGAGTTCTTACGAAGTAGTCAATAAGTGTACTTGTGGAGGTGACAGCGGGGACAGTGCATGTTATGGCTGTCTACGGAATTATTCCAATCAGAATTTTCATAATATTCTGAGTAGAAAAGCAGCTAAACAGTATCTTGAAAAATATCTATGTGATAATCAATTATAACGAACAATAAAGTCAGACACATGAAAAGATGACAGTCTCCTGTATTGAAGAGATATTTTTTAAGTATGTTGAAAATGGAAAAGCGGAACATCCCGAGCATTTCAGAGAAAAAAGCTATACACCACATTCGATGCGTCATACAACAGCAACGCATATGTTAGAGGCAGGAGTGCCGCTTATTGTTGTTAAGAATTTCCTTGGCCATGCCTCTATTCAGACAACCCAGATCTATGCTGAAATATCACAACGCACTGCTGACAGAGAGCTTAAAGCCTGGAACGACAGGTGGTTTTTGAAGAAAGAAGAATCGTCTGCTAAGGATTCCGAAAACAGTATGATTCCTGATTTTCTGACTTAAAAAGCTGTATTGTTATCAGAGGAGATACTTATGAAATCCCATAATAGCGTGCGTTTTTAGATCTTCCCCTGATAATGATACTTCTCGGATAATAGGCACAGCAGCCGTCACCTATCATGACAGCGATTGTAAGTGCTATTACCGTCAGAGGAAAAACAACTGTATTTGCAGCGTTTCCGTAAGAGCCGAGATAATCCGCATTTGCAATATAAATCTGATCGACAATATTATACAGAGTACCTACCAGCAAAGAAATAATGCAGGGAACAGCATATTTTCTCATAAGCTTTCCAATATCCTTCTGCCCTAAAAACTGATTTTCTTCCATTAAAAATTCCTCCAAAAAAATACAGCGTGTGCCGCAAGCCGGATTTATGCTTTTGGCAACACGCTGTTTGATGACATATTCGGTTTAATCGAGATATGAACCTATTGACACCGGCAGCACGCCGGCTTATTTTTTATAGACAAAACCCTCATTTTCTGTTATCATATATTTTAAGATAACAAATGCAGATATGAGGAAATCATTATGAAGAAACGAACATCCAAACAGATTTTTGCGGAAACATTTCTGGAACTGAGCCGTGAACTGCCGATAGATAAAATCACTGTCAAGAAGATCGTCCTGGAAAGCGGATTGTCGCTGAAAACCTTTTATAACCACTTTCCCGATAAGTATTCGCTGATGCTGTACATTGAGCAGGTGGAGAGTGACCGTCTGCACGAAAAGCTGGCGGATGGTGATATGACATTTCGTGATTATCTCAGGGCAGGATTAGAATACTACCGTAAGATCAGGCACTTTCTCTCCAATGCCTTTGAAAATACACAGGGTGCGGATTCCTTCGTGAAAACCCATGCTGAGGAGGCTTGCCGTTCCCTTCTCGAGCTGATACTGAAAAAGAACGGTCTGACAGAAATACCTGCCGATATCCTTTTTGCAGAAAGACTGTACGCCAATGGTCTGGTAAGCAGCTTCTATGACTATAATTTCGGCAAAAGCATTCTTACAGAGGATGAATTCATCCGTTATTGTGAGGAATGTATTCCTGAAAAGCTCAGACCCTATCTGCTGTAAAAAGTACAGGATTTTGCAAATTGCTGTAAAAGTACAGCAATCAGAGTAATCCTCCATTGAAATAATCAGCAGATGAAATATAATTAAATTAAAGATTGTGCACAACCGGAACGCACACAATATTATATTTCAGGAGGGTCATACTATGACAAAAATTGAACTGTTGAAGGCATTTGCAAAGGGCTGGTTTGGCAACTCACAGCAGCACTCTATCCATGCTCAGCTTCTCAAGGCTCGCGGACTGAATAAGCTCGGAGACAAGATCATGGCTGAATCAGATGAGGAATGGGAAGAGGCTAAAAAGGTCAATGCAAGACTGATCGAGCTTGGTGAAACACCTGTTGTTGAGATCGAGGCATATCCTGTTATCACCGATATCAAGGAAATGTTGGAATATGACTGCAAGGATGCAGCCGAAGCTCTGCCCATGATGTCAAAATCTCTTGCTATGTTCGATGACGACTATGTAACAAAACACATGATCGAGCAATTTATCCTTGACGAGCAGGAGCATTATAACTGGGTCAAGGGACATCTCTGCCTGATTGAGCAGATCGGTATGGAGAATTATATTATTGAAATGCTGGGTGACTGAAGGAGTATAGAATATGAAAGATATTGAAAGAGTATGCAGATTCCTTGACGAGGTACATACCTATTATCTTGCTACTGTTGAGGGCGATCAGCCGAGAGTACGTGCTTTCGGAACGGCTCTTCTGTATAATGACAGGCTTTATATCCAGACAGGCAAGGTCAAGGATGTTTCAAAACAGATAAGCTCGAATCCCAAGGTTGAGATCTGCGCATTCAAAGACGGAAAATGGCTGAGGATCGCAGGCGAGCTTGTGAATGATGATGATCGTGACGTAAAGGTCGCCATGTTGGAAAAGATGCCAAGCCTGAAAGCAATGTACGCTCCCGATGACGGCAATATGCAGATGTTGTATTTCAAGAACGCAACGGCTACATTCAGCTCGTTTACCGAAGCACCGGAAACGATCAGTTTCTAAGGAGGGTAATTACTATGAGCGAAAAAGAACAGATTCTTGAAGCAATGAAAAAAGCCGGCGAACCGCTGAATGCCGGAAAAATAGCAGAGCTTACCGGTCTTGACCGCAAGGTCGTTGACAAGACAATGACCGCAATGAAAAAGGACGGTTCTATCGTATCTCCTGTCAGATGCAAATGGGAGCCTGTTGAAAAATAAGAAACAGACCGGCATACCTCATGATAACGGGATATGTCGGTCATTTTATAAAAACCAAGAAAGGACGGATAGAATATGAAATCATTTTTTGCATTTGTAGGAGGAATATGCACAGGAGTATTTCTTATCATGCTTTATCTTCATCGCGGAATGATAAGGGCAGCTATAACCGGAGAAGAAATGCCCAAAGCACCCGAAAGCTGCCCGGCTTTCAGGCCGGAAGATGATGACGAATGACAAACCAACCAATAGCAGATAAATACAGCTCCATTCGTCTTGGCAATCAGCTTTGTTTTCCGCTTTATGCCTGCGCAAAAGAGGTCGTCCGTCTTTACCGCAAGCCCCTTGAAAAATTAGGACTGACCTATACACAATATATCGTGATGATGGTTTTTTGGGAGCATGGCGGAATGACAGAAAAGGAGCTGGGGGAGATCGTGCATCTTGATTCGGGTACGCTTGCACCGCTGCTCAAGCGTCTGGAAAAACAGGGGCTTATTACCCGGACACGTCCAGAAAGTAACGAAAGCAAGCTCTATATTGCCCTGACAAAAAAGGGCGAGAAGCTTAAGGAAGAAGCTCTCCATGTTCCGCAGGAGATGTCAGGCTGTATCCGTTTGTCGGATGAGGAACAGACAAGCCTTAAAAGTTTGCTTGACAAGATGATGGTAATGATGGAGGAAACAAAATAAACAAGGAGGATCAACAATGATAATCAAAGCGGTAAAGTTCAGAAAAGACGGTTTTTATACACAGCCCTTTGCCTTCGGCGGAGAGGAAGGACCGCAAAATTTCGACCCGAATATCCGTTACCGCGGAAGCCTGCAAAACTATCTGATAGACACAGGAAATGAAGTGATACTGGTAGATACCGGTATCCCGGCAGGAACACCGGAGGAAAAGCCCGATGAAACGAGTTTCGCTTTTACAGGGCATGACATCTGCACCTACATGGAAGCTCTTGCAAACCTCGGCTACAAGCCCGAACAGGTCACCAAAATACTTCTTACCCATAAGCACAGCGACCATTCCGGAGAGTTAAAGTCTTTCCCGAACGCTCAGATTTTTGTGGGGGAGGAAGAAGTCAGTGCGGCTGAACTGCAGGGAATCCCGAATATCGTTCCTGTAAAATTCACCGACGGTGCATACTACAATTTCCCCGAAAGCCAGAAGATAGCTGAGGGTATCTATTACATCAAAGCAAAGGGACATACCAACGGAAACAGCATTGTCATTGTGGAAGCAGATGGACTTTTTTATATGCTTCACGGAGATATCACATACGTTGACGAGGCATTGTATGAGAATAAGCTATCTGTTGTTTTTGATGATAAAGCGGCAGCCCGTGAGACACTGGACAGGGTACGTGAGTTTGTCCGCAGTCACCCCACAGTATATTGCGGCACACATACACCTCAGGGATATGAAAACCTTGAAGCAAAGCGTGTGATAGACCTTGACGCTCCTGTTCCGACAGTTCTTGCAGAAGTCGATTTTTCTGAGAGCAAGGCTACGGGAATTTATGTCTGCTCAATATGCGGATATGTTTACGATCCGGCAGAGAATGACGGCACAGCGTTTGAAGATCTGCCTGACGACTGGAAATGCCCGAGATGCAGGCAGGGCAAGGAAAAATTCAATAAGGCATAATACTCCTATGTTATTTCTCTGATTATTCAAAAACTCAACCGTACCCAAAAAGGGAAAACGGTGGAGTTTGTTTATTTAAATCAAATCCTCAGATAAAATTCGTAAATTTCTTTGCTTCATATTCCGGAGGACAGACATTGTTCTTTTTGCCGGTTTCAATAGATTTAAGCACCCACGCCATATTCTGTCCGAGAGTACGCATAGTCTGCAAACCTTCTTCGTCCTTTCGCACATCATCAGGAGTAAAACCGTGAACCTGATTCCAATACTGTGAGCCGACCACGATCATATTTTCCATCAGATAATACTGATTGAGCCTTTCAAATGCCGATGTAGCACCGCCTCTGCGACAGGACACAACCGATGCCGCTAACTTTCCTGCGAATTTTTCATCAGGAACGCTGAAAAACAATCTGTCCATAAATGAAGTAAGTCTTCCTGTCGGACCGCCGTAATATACAGGAGAACCGAAAACAAATCCATCATACTCGTCGATCCTGCTGCCGATCTTATTGACCTGATCGTTAAAAACGCATTTGCCGTTTGTCTGACATTGAAAACAGGCAATACAGTCCGTCATAGGCTTTTTACCAAGCCACAGGATCTCAGCTTCTACTCCGTTTTTTTGTAATGTATCTGCTATCTCTCCCAGCGCCGTTGCTGTACAGCCATGTTCATTGGGACTGCCGTTTACTAACAAAATTTTTCCCATGGTGATTGTCCTCCTTATCGGTAAATGATACTGAATATTATAATAGCTTGCTGCTACTTGATTTGATTGCTCATGAATTAGCTCATGTTATGACTTTTCAGGATATTAACTCTAAAGGTGCGCTATACCTTAGAAATAAACAATTAGCTGACTGTTGTTATCCTGGTGTTTCTACATACGCAGATTGTTCTTTGGACGGCTCGGAAACAATAGCAGAGGGGATTTGTGCGAATAAGAAATGGAGAGGCTGTTCCTGACGAAGTAAGAACATTGGTTGCAGAATATATTGAAAGGTGGAAAAAGTAATGGTTATATTTTCTCCCTGCTTGGATTGCAAGAATTTTAATTATGAAGCAAAAAATAATTGCTGCAAGTCGTATCCTAATGGAATACCTAACCATATTTTTTGGATGGCAGTGGTAAGTTGTGCGAAACCATCAACAAGAACAGAGTTCATTTTGAATCTATCTATGAGAAAAGTGATTCAAAAGAAAAATAAAACACATATTCGCCGCTCTCTTCGGAGGGCGGAACTTTTTTACCCTTTCTTCTGAATACAAGAAATTCTCAAATTTCTTGATTTTATATGTAGTGATAAAAAACTTTGACATAGATTTCATCTCCTATATTGAATATAAAACTTGAAGCAACAATTAAAAGGAAGAAGCGTGAAACACCGCCGGTTTCCGCAAAAGTTACGGGTGAAGTAGAGGCGCATGTCATCGCACTTGCCTGTGGAGAGCCACCGGAAGGATATTCAAAATGGACACTGCGCCTTGTATTAGTTTAAAACCATAAGCGAATTTCTTAAAGAAACTTGAAGAACCGAACATTAAATGATATAATATTATAAAAGAGTTTGAAGATAGAAAGGGTGAACACTATGAAGACCTTTACCACTACCGGAGTCTGCACTAAAGAGAACAACTATATGGTCGATATTTCTGACAGGCTCGTTAAAATGAAAGCTATGATAGATTCCGGCAATTATTTTACCATTAACCGCGCTCGTCAGTATGGCAAAACAACAACGCTTAACGCATTATATGATTATCTTCAAGGGGAATATCTTGTAATCTATCTCAGTTTTGAAGGTATAGGCAATGCCGGCTTTAGCTCAGAGGAAAAATTTGTCAAATCATTTTGCAGAAAGCTGAAAAGAGAAAGACGTGCGGGATTGATAATTCCCGAAGGTATCGAAAAACAAATCAATGATTTTCTTTCACGCACGGAAGAACAAGCTCAGCTTGATGAATTATTTGATACACTTTATGACTGGTGCTATGAATCAGAGAAAGAAATAGTTCTGATAATCGACGAAGTGGACAGTGCAACAAATAATCAGGTTTTTTTGGACTTTCTTTCACAGCTCAGGGACGGTTATCTCCGAAGGCAGTCAAGAGGAGTTCCCGGGTTTAAGTCCGTTATTCTTGCAGGTGTCACAGACATAAAGAACCTCAAAAGAAAAATTCGTCCTGATGAAGCTCATAAATTCAACAGCCCGTGGAACATTGCCGCAGATTTCAATATTGACATGAGTCTATCTGCCGAAGGTATCGCAGGAATGCTCGACGATTACGAAAACGATCACCACACAGGCATGAACACGGGAGTTTTAGCGCAGGAAATTCACGATTACACAAGCGGCTATCCGTTTCTTGTAAGCAGAATCTGCAAGTTGATCGACACAGAGCTAAAAGATTCGTGGACGATCAGCGGAGTGAGTGAAGCCGTAAAGCGTATCCTTTTGGAGAAAAACACTCTTTTCGATTCGCTCATGGGCAAGGTATACGACAATAAACCGCTCAGCGATATCCTTCAAAGTATTCTGTTCGGAGGGGAACGTATTCCATATAATCCTGACAGCGTTTCAATTATTGACGGTGAAATGTACGGTTTCGTAAAAAAAGAAAACGGAAGTCTTGTAATTGCAAACAGGATTTTTGAAACACGAATTTACAATTATTTTCTTAATCAATCCGAAATGAAGGACAGCCCTATTTCACGCTCAGGTTCCGAAAGCAAAGAATTGTTTATTGAAAACGGTCATCTTCAGATGGATAAACTGCTAAAGCACTACGTAACTGTCTTTGACGACATTTACGAAGGCAGGGCTGATTCTTTCAGCGAAGAAGAAGGACGAAGAAGATTCCTGCTTTTCATCAGACCTATTATCAACGGCACAGGAAACTATTACGTCGAAAGCCGTACCCGAAACAACGAACGAATGGATATTGTCATTGACTATTTGGGAGAACGCTTTGTAGTAGA
Organism: Ruminococcaceae bacterium UBA1244; assembly: GCA_002308635.1. Lineage (GTDB taxonomy): Bacteria > Bacillota > Clostridia > Oscillospirales > Acutalibacteraceae > UBA1213. The sequence goes on from DBWG01000068.1 coordinate 9,491, forward strand.
ACTCAAAATCTGGAGAGGAGAGGCTTATCACGAAAACGGAGAAAAACAATTAGTAAATTACCTTGACCATTATCATCTTGACAAAGGTTATTTGCTGACATACAGTTTCAACAAAAACAGGAAATCTGACTTTGTTACAAATCAGGTCGAAGGTAAGACCCTGATTGAAGCTTTTGTATAAAACAGTCATAATATTCCAGCCCGCTGATCACAACTTCCAGCGGGCTTTTGTTCGCATTTAATTGAAGTAATTGTGAAATTATCTGTCACATGATAGGATACATTTCAAACAATATTATTATTTGAGCAAACCTTCCTTAAAAGCAGCAAAAAGGAGCTTGAAAGGAACTCAGGAAATAAAAAGTAATGCTAATTACTGCTCAGTAATCACTTTTCACAAAACATAAACTTTCACACGGAAAATGATAGCTTTATTTTTTTCTCAGACTTTTTCAAGCGAAGAGCAAAACTTCCGGAATCAACTTTACATTGTTATCTTCGATGGAAATTGTATTATGAAGACTTACTTGTCCTTACTTAATTTTTGTAATAACAATGTCATTCTATCGCTATGCCTGTTTATCGAATTGTGAATCACATTACCCTGTTCGCATATTAATAGATTCTTCTGAGTTCGGCTGAAAGCTGTATACATAATCTCTCTGGACAAACAGTCTGAGGACAGCGTTTTGACTTCTGGGAGACGCTTTCTTTTTGGGATTAGCCCCCTCTGAGTTGACAGAATCAGATATCAGAATGACACAGCATGAAAAGTTTGATGCCGAAATAAAACGTCTGAAAGAAGCCGGAATGACTTATTCAGCAATTGCCCGGGAATTGAACACAACCGTTGATATCGTCAAAAACGCACTTTATATGAATAGCCGGGTTTCAAAATCAAAACCGGGCAGGGGAGGAAGGCCGGGCAGAAAACAAGTGGATTGGAAGCAGATGGATTGGGAGACGCTGCCAAAGGTGCAGACATCAATTGAAAAAATCAAAGCGAGCGACAAACCCCAACAGATTACAGTGGGATGGATTGCACGGAGCATGGGACTATTGTCAAAACAGATTGACAAATTACCTTTGTGCCGAGCGGAGATTCTGAAACAATGTCAATCACTGGAAGCGTTCTGGGCAGAGAAAGTTCTGTGAGCATGGAACTGCTTGACAGAAGAGGGGAGAACCGTTTCCGTCAAACAGTTACGTATCCGGACCAATATGTCCACCGAGCAGATTGTAAACTGTCTTCCGGAACTCAGAAAGCGGAATGAAAAAGTCCATGATGTTGTGAAGGAGTGGCTGAAAGGTGTCTCACTGATGAAACATACCTTGTATCATCAATTTCAATTGTATTTGGAACAAAACAAGAAAATCTGTTATCAGATTATTTGATGTTATATTTATCACGAGCTGAGTTTGACAGATATGCAAGATTTAATTCTTGGGGAAGTGCAAGAGAAACATTTAGCTTTGAAGATATGTGCGATGTGGAAATACCGATACCGGAAATAAAAATACAGAAGTCCATTGCGGATATTTATAATGTGTATATTACGAGAAAAGAAATCAATGAAAGACTGAAAGAACAAATCAAGAAAATGTGCCCTGTGCTGATTAAGGGAGCGTTGGAGGAAGGGGAATAACTATGACCGGCAAATTCACCGAAGCGGAGCTTGAAGAAGCTATTATAGACCTTTTCCGGCAGGAAAACTATGCCTATGTGAACGGTGAAAGCATACACAGGCATTATGAGGATATTTTGCTGACGGACGATCTGCGGGCATATCTCTCCGACCGCTACCAAAGTGCAGGGCTGTCCGATGCGGAAATGAAAAAGATCATCAATAAACTTACGCTTATCAATTCAACACCTCTCTATCTTGGCAGTCGTGATGCTTTTCGTCTTGTGAATGAGGGTTTTGATCTTGCCCGTGACGATATTACAAAAGTCGCCCTGCATATTGATTATATCAATTTCGATGAACCCGAAAAGAATATCTTTAAGGTTGTTAATCAGTATTCCGTTCAGGGCGAACATCTCCGCCGTCCTGATATGCTGGTGTTTATCAACGTAATACCTGTTGCGATATTTGAATTCAAAACGGCAATAGAAGAAGATACCACCGTTTTTGACGCATGGGAACAGATAACTGTCCGTTATTGCCGTGATATTCCAAAGCTGATGAAATACTGCTTTGTTTCTGTAATCAGCAAGGATATACAGAAATATTATGAAAGCTGTGCAGAGCAGGGTTCTAAACCTGAACAGATAGAGGAAAGCAAACGGGCAATGAGCAAAATGCGGAAAATTCTCGGACATCCCGACCGTCTGCATAAGCTTGCCAAAGATATTATAGAACACTATGAAGCACTTTGTGCCGAAAAGCCCGATGTTGTACAAAAAGCGATGATCGTATGCAGTGACAGGCAGATAGCCTTTGACCTGATGAAAGAGATACTCTCAATTCGTGAGGCTTGGGGAATCCCACGCAAAGCAGAAAACGAAGCTGTTCTTTCATCTGAACAGCTTGATAAACTGCTGCCATTGCCGAAAATCAATCTTGTTGCAACACAGGGGTAAATGATCCGGCTGATCTTTATAACGCCTGTGGAAGTAAGGCAAGCAAAGAACTACAGACAAGGTTTATGGGATTGTCACGCAGATTAAAGGCAGCGTATCAGATATGTTTGCCTTCCGGATAACTAACCGAAAATGAAACAGTTAAAGCACAATTTAATCTTGCTGTCCGTTCTATCATATACAAACAAACGAGACCTCATGTGCCTGATACAGAAACGATGAATCGTGCAGTTGAGAATATGGTTCGTGATGCAATAGCCTGCACAGGATCAGAAATCAACATAAACATAAAAGATAAAGCTCCCTGTGAGTACATGGATAGAATGAAACAGCAGATAGATGGAAATGGTTCCTTTTACGGTGGTATCGTTTCAATGGACGATCTGCAAGCCAACTTGGAGGAGAACTGTATCCCTGAATGTTTTAGGGATATGGATGTGAATGATTACAAAGCATTTTTAGCCATGCGTAGAAAAATGATAGCACAGTATATCCGAAATTATTATGAGAATCTTGAATAGCGTTAAAATGAGTATATAAATGAAAAAGTGAAAGAGGAGTGCCAAATGATTCAAAATATCGATAGCACGGTTCAGATTGTCAAAGAGATCAAAGCTTATCATGATGAAAGATTCACCGGTGCTAAACGATGGGAAAATACATATATTTCCAAGCAATATGAGAGAAGGCAAAGGATGGCTGATTCAAACGATAATGCCTTTTCTCTGGAAGATCATATCCGCGGAATGGTGTATGCAATGCTGACGGATGGAATCCCATGGAGCCGTATAGATCAATATGTAGATCTGCAAACAGGCACTTTCCCTCGGATCGATGACTTGTTTTGCGGATATCAGGCTGAAAAGATTTTTAAGCTCGATTCAGAAAAGTTGAAATCAGATATCATGTCTATAGGTATTGCAGGACAAGTTGATAGAAAACAGCAAATTAACGCACTGAAAGAAAACATCAGAAAGCTTCAATTGTTAGACAGAAACTATGGCATAGATCGATATTATGAGAAATTCAAAACGGAGGATAGACTGTATCACTATCTCATTCTTCAATTATCGTCAGAAGCCAGTCAGAATAAACTGAAAGGATTGGGAGTTGCATTAGCAGCCGAATATCTGAGAAATGTTGGCTATGATGTGGCTAAGCCGGACAGACATTTGTGCAACATATTGGGAAGTGAGCGGTTAGCTTGTTCTGACTGGATGGTTGTTTCTCCTTTGGAAGCAATTGAGATTGTAGATCGGTTATCGAAAAAGATGGGGATGCCTGCTACGGAAATAGATTATTACCTCTGGGCTTATTGTGCGAAAGGCTACGGAGAGATATGTACCAAAAATCCCAAGTGCTCTGAATGCAGACTATCGGTAAACTGTGTAAAACGAATGAAACAGACAAAAACTGTTCCATAGCCGGGATAGGGAATTGAAAGCAATTTGACGTATGACATTGAAGTTTTCGGCAGAATTATCCTTTCTTGCCCGGCTTTCGTCCTCTCTGGAATGAAATTGTCGCAAAATTGACACCGGAGTAAGTCCTTGGGATATATACCAGGACTATATCGACGGTAAAAAGGAGATCAGCGAAAATAATAAGGAATACAACGACAGGTATCGTCAGGGCAGACAGATAAAATGACAGCCTGATTGTTTTGTAGAATAATATTATTAAGCAGGTAACCGGCTCTTACAAGGGTTTTCATCCTTGCAGGAGCCGGCTGTTTTTTGTGACTGAAAAAGAGAAAGACTGTATATTGCTATTTTTGAGAAGGCTGATATAATAGTGTTAACGAATGTGGCGCACAAGATTACAAGAAAACGATTTACATTTAATATGCTCAATGATGAGTTCGGTATTTTTGCCGTAAGAGGTCCGAGAGGTGTACCCCATAGTCTGAGTGAGGCTCTGAAGGAGTAGGCAAACGAATACTATAAATCCAATATCACTCTTATGATTTTCGAGAATAATGAAAAATGAGGGACAATAAATGAACATTAGTGATTTTCGCTATCATTTCAGCAATCAGATTGCCTCACGAGGCAGAACCTATTATAAGGAATCCCGTATAAAAAGTGTTACAAAAGCAGAAAACGGGCATTT